>NZ_PJAV01000105.1:0-25869 GCF_002836695.1 Pseudoalteromonas sp. 78C3 | reverse complement strand
TTGCCAAGTAAGTCGTCTGAGGTAAATTCACCTGTAATTTCATTCAAATACTGCTGTGTTAAACGCAGTTCTTCAGCGAGTATTTCACCAGCAATGTGCATTTCTAATTGTGTTTTACCCGTTTCTAAATGATACGCAGCACTTTCTAGTGCATCTAAATGACGACGGCGCGCCATAAAGCCACCTTCTGTTGCGCCTTGAAAGCCTATACAAGCTTTTAAATGCTCGCGAACAAGTTCAATACCGTCAGCATTTTTAGCACTTAAGCTGATGACCGGGTATTGTTGCTCTTGCTCCATTCCGACTATGTCGCCCGATAAATCAGCTTTATTTCTGATGACCGTAACCCCCATACCTTCTGGTAATTTTGCCATAAATTCAGGCCAAATTTTGTGCGGGTCAGTATCTATAGTATCAGTGCCATCAAGCATAAATAAAACGCGATCGGCTTGGTTTATTTCATCCCATGCACGCTCAATACCTATTTGTTCTACTCTGTCTGGGCTTTCGCGTAGGCCTGCTGTATCTATAATATGCAGTGGCATACCATCTATATGTATATGCTCTCGTAGTACGTCGCGAGTGGTACCGGCTATTTCTGTTACGATTGCGGCTTCACGACCGGCTAGAGCGTTAAGCAGGCTTGATTTACCCGCATTAGGGCGACCTGCAATAACAACACGCATACCTTCGCGCATGATGCTGCCCTGCTTGGCTTGGTTGGTTACAGTGTTAAGCTGAGTAATAATCGCGTCTAAGTCGCCTGACACTTTACCATCTGATAAAAAATCAATTTCTTCATCAGGAAAATCTATTGCCGCTTCTACATACATACGTAAGTGAATTACTTTTTCTACGAGTGTTTCTATGTGCTTAGAAAATTCACCTTGGAGAGACTGTAGGGCGCTTTTAGCGGCTTGCTCGCTCGTAGCATTAATTAAGTCGGCGATGGCTTCTGCTTGTGTTAAATCAAGCTTGTCATTCATAAATGCGCGCTCAGAAAATTCACCAGGCTTTGCTAAACGAACGCCCTCTATTTTACTAATTTCTTTAAGTAACATATCCAGTACTACAGGACCGCCGTGGCCTTGTAATTCAAGTACGTCTTCACCAGTAAATGAGTTAGGACCTGCAAAGTAAATGGCAATACCTTGATCAAGTTGCTCGCCAGCAAGGCTTTTAAATGGCACATAATCGGCGTAGCGAACTTTAGGCATTTTACCTACTACTTTTTCGGCGACACTTTTAGCAAGGCTACCTGAAACGCGAATAATACCAACACCACCACGTCCTGGTGCTGTTGCTTGTGCTGCAATTGTATCTTGATTGATCATGCTATTAATTTGCCAACGATGAGTAACTTTATGCCCGTATTGTAACCTATCGATTTATTTGTAGCGAATAGCTGTGGTGAAAAACAGGCAATAAAAAAGGCGACCGAAGTCGCCTTTATATAAGTAGGAGCTTAGTTAGCCTCTTACTTTAATTCCTTTCTTTTCCATGCCACGGTAGATGATTAACATCTGGACAATAGAAATAAGGTTAGACACTAACCAATAAAGAACTAAACCAGATGGGAACCATAAGAAGAATACAGAGAAGATAACCGGCATAAAGGTCATCATTTTTTGCTGCATTGGATCAGTAACCGTCATAGGTTGTAGCTTTTGCGTCACAAACATACTCGCACCAAATAATATTGGCAATACGTAGTACGGGTCTTTCGCAGAAAGGTCAGTTAACCAAAAAATGAATTCAGCATGGCGAAGTTCAGTAGACTCTAAGAATACGTAGAACAAGGCTAAGAAAATTGGCATTTGTAGCAAAATAGGGAAACAGCCACCCATTGGGTTAACTTTTTCTTTTTTGTACATTTCCATAGTTGCTTGGCCGAACTTTTGACGGTCATCACCAAACTTTTCTTTAAGGGCTGCCATTTTAGGCTGTAGGGCACGCATTTTTGCCATTGAAGTGTATTGCGCTTTAGTAAGTGGGTACATTAACGATTTAACGATAATAGTGATGGCAATAATTGCTACACCCCAGTTACCTAAAATGCTGTGTAGCCATTTTAGCAATACAAATAAAGGTTGCGAGATAAAAAATAACCAACCATAGTCTACGGTTAGGTCTAGGTCTGGGTGAATCGCTTCAAGAATATCTGACTCTTTCGGGCCCATATAATAAGTAGCAGTTAATGTTTGCTCACTACCAGCTTGAATATTTACAGCGGGATCTTTAGCACCAATAATAGCGGCATTACTTTTTGTAATTAAGCTATAAAGTGTATTTGATTGATCCTGCATTGGAACCCAAGCACTTACAAAGTAATGTTGAATAAAGGCAACGTAACCACCTTGTGTGCTTTTATTTAGGTTTTTATCAGCCATATCTGAAAAACTATACTTTTCGTATTTTTCTTCATCAGTACCGTATGCAGCACCTAAATAGTTTTGATCAACCATGCTACCTTTTTCTTGTACGGTACGCTTAATTTGCGTGTATAGCTGTACTTGAAGAGGTGCGCTGGTAGTGTTGTTAATTTTGTATTCTAAGCCTACGTCATACTGACCTTTTTTGAATACATACGTTTTAGTAAAACTAACACCATTACTATCAGTAAACTGAAGTGGAACGCGAAGCTCATCACCCGTTAAGGTATATGATTTTTGTTCGGTACTATAAGTAGGGCGACCATTAGCTGATCCGTCAGGGCCATTTAAACCAATTAAGCCACTTTGTGAAAAGTATTGTTTGCCACCATCAAGCTGACCAAGAAGCATATAAGGCGTGTCACTGCCTTTTGTCTCTTCGTATTGAAGAAGGTCTGTTTCAACAATGTCACCGCCTTTGGTGTCAATTTTAACTTTAAAAACGTCAGTTGTAATTTCAATAACTGAACGCTTAGCTAAAGTTGCTGAAGCAGGTAACTCTGAATCTGACGATGAAGGAATATAATCATCCGACTCTGGTGAATTTGCTTGTAGTGTTTGTGTTGTGGCACTTGGATCGACTTTAGGCTTGTTGTAATCATTATCCCATTCTTGGAACAATAAAAACGACACTAGCATTAGGCCAATTAATAAAAACGTGCGTTGCGATTCCATAACAGCTCTTATTTCTCGTGTTGGTGGTTAATATGGGTTAATTTTTCAGGAACGGGGTCGTCTCCGCCTGAATGTAAAGGATGGCATTTTAATATGCGTTTTAAAGCTAACCAACTACCTTTTACCGATCCATGCAATTTAATTGCTTGAATAGCATAACTAGAACAGGTTGGATTAAAACGACAATGCGGACCTAACAGCGGGCTAATCCACTTTTGATAACCGCGGATAAATAACACTAAACAAAACTTCGGTAAAGCAACAAGTGGTTTAAGTAACCTCATGATGTTTATGCCCCTACTTAAGTTTAGTGAGATAGATATCATGTATTTAAAGACTCAATTAGAAAATTTAAATGCATGATTAAAAGGTGAGCTAAAGATACATTAATTAACCCTGCAATTCTATTGCAATTAGGTTTGTTTGTTAGATTTAGCTGATTTGTTTGGGCGTTTCTTAAAAGGTGGCGGTTTAGGTGCACCTGGTTTACAGCGTTCGTTAATTTTTCGCCATAATTTAGTAAGTTGTTTGGTTATTTCTTCATTAGACTGCTCATCAATACCATTTTTAACCATAAGCACAATATCAATATTATCGATGCTGTGTTGATTTAAACGAAAACTTTCGCGAGCGAGACGTTTAATACGGTTTCGTTGGCATGCCTTTTTTACACGTTTTTTAGCAACAGTAAGACCTAACCGAGGTTTTTCTTGGTCATTTGGTTTAGCTAATAGAGTAAAGAAAGGAGTTGCAGCCCGAGCGGGTTCATTAAATATGCGAGAGTAATGCGAGGGAGTTAACAGACGTAACTCCCTGCCAAAGCTAAAGTCTTCCACTTATAAATTAAGCAGAAAGAACTTTGCGGCCTTTAGCGCGGCGACGTGCTAATACTTTACGGCCATTTACAGTTGCCATGCGAGCACGGAAGCCGTGTGCACGTTTGCGTTTTAAAACGCTAGGTTGAAAAGTTCTTTTCATAACAATCTCATCCGATCGGTTAAAGTTAAAACATCCTATACAGGTCGCGATCCTGGCATAGGTGCCATTGCGAGCGCGAGATATTATAGAGTAAGTAATGTAAAGTCAATCATAATTACGTTAAGGGTATATAACCCACCTACTACTATATAAGAGATCATATAAGGCGATCTGTTAGGATCATCATAAATAAGAAGTTTTCCACAGCCCCTGTATAAAAAGTGAATAAAAGCGGGGGAAAAGTAAATTGGATCGTAAATTTGGTTCGCGATCTTGGTGTTATTTTGTTATGATCTCCTCTCAGGATCTAAAATAAAAACTGTTTTAAATCAGGTTGTTAATGATTTTATACATCGATATCAACAATTTTATAAAAATCAATCTTTTACTTGTGGATAAAGTGTCTTCATAATACGCGGTCTTGGGTCGCTTATTGGACCATTTGAACGCAATAAATGTATGATTTATAATCATTAATGATGTGCGGGAATAAAAATTATATCTCTGGGAGTTTAACTGTGTATCTGTCGGTTTGGCAAAGTTGTTTATATGTATTGCAAGATGAGCTGCCTTCGCAGCAATTCAGTATGTGGGTAAGACCGCTACAAGCAGAAAGTACCGAAGATACCTTGACGATTTATGCACCTAATCGCTTTGTGCTTGATTGGGTGAGAGAAAAGTACCTAAATAGAATTAACGAATTACTAGTAGAGATTTGTGGTGTTGAAGCACCAAAACTACGTTTTGATGTAGGTAGTAAACCTTTATTAAATGCACAAGCTGCACCGGTTATAGAAACTCAATCGGCACCAAGTGCACACGCTTCAGCAAAACAACAGCCTCGCGAGCAAAAGCCAGTTGTTGAACCTGCACCTAAGTCAGGTTACAAATCTAACATTAAAGAAAACTATACTTTTGATAGCTTTGTTGAAGGTAAATCAAACCAATTAGCAAAAGCTGCGGCCACACAGGTTGCCGACAATCCTGGCTCTGCTTTTAATCCTGTATTTATATACGGTGGCACTGGTTTAGGTAAAACTCACTTATTACATGCAGTAGGTAATGGCATTATGGCAAATAAGCCAGATGCTAAAATTGTTTACATGCATTCAGAACGCTTTGTTCAAGACATGGTAAAGGCACTTCAAAATAATGCGATAGAAGAATTTAAGCGTTATTACCGTAGTGTTGATGCATTAATGATTGATGATATTCAATTTTTTGCTAACAAAGAGCGTTCACAAGAAGAATTTTTTCATACCTTTAATGCATTGCTTGAAGGCAACCAACAAATTATTTTAACCTCTGACCGTTACCCTAAAGAGATTGAAGGGGTCGAAGACAGGCTAAAATCACGTTTTGGTTGGGGATTAACAATTGCGATTGAGCCACCAGAGCTTGAAACACGCGTTGCTATTTTAATGAAAAAAGCCCAGCAAAGTAAGATTAACTTACCACACGAAGTTGCTTTTTTTATTGCCAAAAAATTACGTTCAAATGTTCGTGAGCTAGAGGGTGCACTTAACCGTGTAATCGCTAATGCGAACTTTACCGGTCGTCCTATTTCAATCGATTTTGTAAAAGAAGCGCTACGCGATTTACTTGCCTTGCAAGATAAACTGGTTACCATAGACAATATTCAGCGCACTGTTGCTGAGTACTATCGAATTCGTATATCAGACCTGTTATCTAAGCGCCGCAGCCGCTCTATAGCGAGGCCGCGCCAAGTAGCTATGGCGTTATCTAAAGAATTAACTAATCACAGCTTACCTGAGATTGGTGACGCATTTGGTGGACGCGATCATACGACCGTATTACATGCATGTCGTAAGATAAAATCACTACGTGACGAAAGCCACGAAATTAAAGAAGATTACCAAAACTTAATAAGAACATTGTCATCTTAGGGCTGACTTTATTATGCAAATAACAATATCAAGACAACAATTTTTAAAGCCATTGGTGCAAGTGTCGGGCGCAATAGAGCGCAAACACACGTTGCCAATTTTATCTAACGTTTTGTTAGTGGTAGAAAACGGACAACTTTCAATGACGGGTACTGACCTTGAAATTGAACTAGTTTCTGGCGTATTTGTAGGTGATGATATTGCCGATACAAAACTAACGTTACCCGCTAAAAAGTTACTCGATATTTGTAAAAGTCTACCAGATGGTTCAGACATTACTTTAAGCTTGCAAGAGCATCAATTACTTTTAACCAGTGGTAAAAGCCGTTTTTCATTGACGACTTTATCTGCTGATGATTTTCCTAATTTAGAGCAGTGGGACGGAGAGGTTGAATTTCAACTAACTCGTTTAGAGCTTCGTAAGTTACTCGAAAGCACGCATTTTTCGATGGCAAATCAAGACGTACGTTATTACTTAAATGGTATGTCGTTTGAAGTAGATAATACCGATATAAAAACAGTAGCAACAGATGGTCACCGTTTAGCTATAGCGCAAAAGCAATTAACGCAATCGCTTAATACACAACGTCAATTAATTATACCTCGCAAAGGTGTGCAAGAAATTATGCGCCTTATGGTAGCTGACGATGAATTGGTAACAATTCAGTTTGGTGCTAACCATATCCGTATTATTGATATTGAGTTTACATTTACAAGTAAACTGGTTGATGGGCGTTTTCCAGATTACCGTCGTGTATTACCACGTGGTGGCGACAAAGTAATTACAGCTAACCGAGAATGGTTACGTAATGCGTTCCAACGAGTGTCTATTTTATCTAATGAAAAGTTTCGTGGCGTACGCTTAAACTTATCAAATGGTTTATTAAAAATTACGGCCAACAACCCAGAGCAAGAACAAGCTGAAGAAGTTGTTGAAGTAAGTTACGAAGGTGCTGACCTAGAAATAGGGTTTAACGTGTCTTACGTATTAGACGTACTAAACACATTAAAAACAGAAGACGTACTATTTACATTAGCCGACTCAAACAGCAGTGCATTAATTGAAGGTGCAGGCGATGAAGAAGCAATGTACGTTGTTATGCCTATGCGTTTATAAGACTATAAATACATAATGAGCTTAAGTCATTTGAGCCTCAAATATTTTCGTAATATTGAGGCGCTGACGCTAGAACCAGTTAACGGCGTTAATATAATATATGGTGAAAATGGCAGCGGAAAAACCAGCCTTTTAGAGGCTATCTATTACCTTTCTCACGGCAAATCTTTTCGTACTCCAAAACACAAAAGTATTATCGCGCATCAGCAAGAGCAGTTTGTAATTCACGGGCGCAAAACAATACACGACTTATCTATTCCAATTGGTATTAGTAAAACTCAAACGGGTGAAACTAATTTAAAAATTCAAGGTAAGGCGAGCCGTAAAATATCCGAACTAGCTCAACTCATGCCAGTGCAAATTATTACACCAGAGAGCTATTCTTTATTTTTTGGTGGGCCTAAAGAGCGCAGAAAGTTTTTAGATTTAGGTTTGTTCCACGTGGAACATGAGTTCTTTTTTTTATGGCAATCGTTTAATAAAGTACTTAAA
Source organism: Pseudoalteromonas sp. 78C3 (assembly GCF_002836695.1). Lineage (NCBI taxonomy): Bacteria > Pseudomonadati > Pseudomonadota > Gammaproteobacteria > Alteromonadales > Pseudoalteromonadaceae > Pseudoalteromonas > Pseudoalteromonas sp. 78C3. The sequence continues at coordinate 18,268 of NZ_PJAV01000105.1, read as the reverse complement.
CAACGTAATGCATTGTTAAAAACTAAGCCCAAGAATTATTTTGACCAAATTAAGTTTTGGGACAAAGAATTTGTTAGACTGGCTGAAGAAATAAATAAATTAAGATTGGCGTATATAAGTAGGTTTAAGCAGCAGTTTTTTGATAAAATGTGTGCAGAATTAACGCTTGTACGTGATTTAGAAATGACCTTTAACGCAGGCTGGAAAGAGACCGAATCTCTTGCAGATGCGTTAGAGCAAAACTTTGAGCGAGATGCTCGCCAAGGATTTACAAGTAAAGGCCCTCATAAGGCCGATTTTAGTTTTAGTGTAGCTGGCAACAGTGTGGAGAATACATTCTCACGCGGTCAATTGAAGTTACTATTATATGCGTTAAAAGTTACGCAAAATAGCTTAATTGAGTCAGAGACAGATAAGCAATCTATATTGCTAATAGATGATCTACCTTCAGAGTTAGGCGAAGATACAAAAGAGAAAGTGGGACAATTACTTGCTCACTGCAGTTCTCAAATTTTTATCTCTTCAATTTTGTCTGAAAGTATTTCTGCTGTGGTGGAACCCATGCAACGAGAACTACAAATGTTCCACGTGAAACATGGCAACCTAATAACAAGATAAGTGGGATTAACCATGTCTGAGAATTATGACTCGTCGAGTATTAAAGTACTTAAAGGATTAGACGCAGTAAGAAAGCGTCCTGGAATGTATATTGGGGACACCGATGATGGCACAGGCTTACACCACATGGTGTTTGAGGTCGTTGATAACTCGATCGATGAAGCCTTAGCAGGTCATTGTGATGATATTTATGTAACGATTCACTTAGACGGTTCTGTCTCAGTACGAGATAACGGTCGTGGTATTCCAACTTCTATCCATGAAGAAGAAGGCGTATCAGCAGCCGAAGTTATTATGACGGTACTTCATGCCGGTGGTAAGTTTGATGATAACTCTTATAAAGTATCTGGTGGCTTACACGGTGTTGGTGTTTCTGTTGTAAATGCACTTTCAGAAAAGCTAAAACTTACAGTTCGCCGTGAAGGTAAACTTCATGAGCAGTTTTACACTATGGGTGTTCCAGATGCACCTTTAGCTGTTATTGGTGAATCAGACACGACTGGTACAGAACTGCGTTTTTGGCCAAGTGGTGAAACATTCACAAACTTAGATTTTCATTACGAAATTTTAGCTAAGCGTTTACGCGAGCTTTCATTCCTAAATTCAGGTGTGAGCATCATTTTAAATGATGAACGTGAAGAAAATAAATCTGACCACTTTAAATACGAAGGCGGTATTCAAGCTTTCGTTGAATACTTAAACCGTAATAAAACACCTATACATAAAGGTGTATTCCATTTTACTCACGAACGTGAAGAAGATGGTATTAGCGTTGAAGTATCAATGCAGTGGAATGATGCATACCAAGAAAATATTTACTGTTTCACAAATAATATTCCACAACGTGATGGTGGTACTCACTTAGCCGGTTTTAGATCAGCGCTAACACGTACACTTAATAACTACATGGAAAAAGAAGGCTTTAACAAAAAAGCTAAAACAACCAGCAATGCTACCGGTGATGATGCCCGTGAAGGCTTAACGGCTGTTGTTAGTGTTAAAGTTCCTGATCCTAAGTTCTCATCGCAAACTAAAGACAAGCTTGTTTCAAGTGAAGTTAAGTCTGCAGTTGAACAAGCAATGGCTGAAAAATTCACTGAGTTTTTATTAGAAAACCCAACTGATGCCAAAATTGTTGTAGGTAAGATTATTGATGCCTCACGTGCTCGTGAAGCGGCGCGTAAAGCCCGTGAAATGACACGTCGTAAAGGTGCAATGGACTTAGCAGGCTTACCTGGTAAGCTAGCTGATTGCCAAGAAAAAGATCCTGCCCAATCTGAACTATATATAGTGGAAGGGGACTCTGCTGGCGGATCAGCCAAGCAGGGACGTAATCGTAAAAACCAAGCTATTCTTCCGCTTAAAGGTAAAATCTTAAACGTAGAAAAAGCACGTTTTGATAAAATGTTATCTTCACAAGAAGTAGCAACACTAATTACTGCATTAGGGTGTGGTATTGGTCGTGACGAATATAACCCTGAGAAATTACGTTACCACCGTATCATCATCATGACCGATGCGGACGTGGATGGTTCTCACATTCGTACATTACTATTAACATTCTTCTATCGCCAAATGCCTGAAATTGTAGAACGCGGCTATATTTACATTGCTCAACCACCACTTTATAAAGTGAAAAAAGGTAAGCAAGAGCGTTATATTAAAGATGACCCTGCATTAGTTGAATACCTAACATCGCTTGCTCTTAATGGTGCAGCGTTGTATGCAAGTACAGATGCACCAGCTCTTGAAGGTGAGGCACTAGAAGAAATCGTTCACGATTATCAAAACACAGTTAAAGTAATTGAGCGTTTAAAGCGTAAATACCCTAACACGGTAATGGAACGCTTAATTTATCAAACAGAATTGAAAACTGATGACCTTTCAGATGAAGCTAAAGTAATTGCTTGGACTAAAGTGTTGGTTGACGACCTGATTGCACGTGATGAAGATGCGACTATTTTCCATGCTGGTACAGAGCATGATGCTGAGCGTAATATGTATTACCCGGTTGTGAATATTCGTCAGCACGGTGTAGATAAAGCACACGTACTTCATTATGACTTTATTGCGTCACGTGACTACCAACGCATTGCTGTGACTGGTACTAACATCGCAAACATCCTTAGCGAAGGTGCATATATTCAACGTGGTGAGAAAACAAAACCTGTTGATAACTTTGTGGATGCTTTGGAATGGTTGATCACAGAATCGAAGCGCGGGATCTATATTCAACGCTATAAAGGACTGGGCGAAATGAACCCAAGCCAGCTTTGGGAGACCACAATGGATCCTAGTGCTCGCCGTATGTTACAAGTAACGATCGAAGATGCTGTTGGCGCGGATCAATTATTTGCGACCTTAATGGGTGACCAAGTAGAGCCTCGTCGTGAGTTTATTGAAAAGAACGCACTACGTGTAGTTAACTTAGACGTGTAAAAAATATTGCTTACATAGAAAAAGGAGCCTAATGGCTCCTTTTTTATTTTCTTCAATTACACAAACTGCTTAAAACCTGAGTGTACACACGGTATACTAAGGGTAATTTTCACGCTACTTCTTAGATAGTAAAAAGCCAAATATGCAAAAATATGACGTAAAAACCTTTCAAGGTTTGATCCTGGCTTTACAGGATTATTGGGCGCAGCAAGGCTGTGTCATTATTCAACCACTTGATATGGAAGTGGGCGCAGGGACATTTCACCCGCAAACTTTTTTAAAGTCTATTGGTCCAGAGCCAATGGCGAGTGCATACGTGCAACCGTGTCGTCGTCCTACCGATGGTCGCTACGGTGAAAATCCAAATCGCTTACAACACTACTACCAATTTCAGGTAGTTTTAAAGCCATCGCCAGATAATATCCAAGAGCTTTATTTAGGCTCTTTAGCGGCTATGGGTATCGATACACTAACTCACGAAGTTCGCTTTGTAGAAGACAACTGGGAATCACCTACGTTAGGTGCGTGGGGCCTAGGTTGGGAAATTTGGTTAAACGGCATGGAAGTAACGCAGTTTACCTACTTCCAACAAGTTGGTGGTATTGAGTGTTCACCAGTAACGGGTGAGATCACTTACGGCCTAGAGCGTTTAGCAATGTACATTCAAGGCGTAGATAGTATTTACGACTTAGTATGGGCAGACGGTCCACTAGGGCGCGTAACCTACGGCGACGTGTTCCATCAAAATGAAGTAGAGCAGTCTACTTACAATTTTGAACACGCAAACGTAGAAGACTTATTTGCTCAGTTTGATAAATGTGAAGCAGAGAGCCAAAAGTTAATTGAAGCAAACTTACCACTACCGGCTTACGAGCAAGTAATGAAAGCATCGCACGCATTTAACTTACTAGACGCACGCCACGCAATTTCGGTAACCGAACGTCAACGTTATATTTTACGCGTTCGTGCGTTATCAAAAGCGTGTGCACAAAGTTACTATGACAAACGCGAAGCGCTTGGTTTCCCGCTGTGTAAGGATAAGTAAGTATGTCAGCACAAAATTTATTAGTAGAAATTGGCACAGAAGAGTTGCCACCAAAAGCACTGCGTAAATTAGCAGAAGCGTTTGCTGCAAACTTAACTGCAGAGCTTGAAACACTAGAATTAGCACACCAAGGCGTAAGCTGGTATGCATCGCCTCGTCGTTTAGGTTTACAAGTAAAAGCGCTTGAAGCTAAGCAACAAGACAAAGAAGTTGAAAAACGCGGTCCAGCAACTAAAGCTGCATTTGACGGTGACGGTAACCCAACAAAAGCAGCAATGGGTTGGGCACGTGGTTGTGGTATTGAAGTAAAAGATGCACAAACACTCGAAACAGACAAAGGCGCATGGTTATTGCACATTGCTAAAGTAGCAGGGCAAGAAACTAAAACGCTAATGACAGGTGCAATTACTAAAGCGTTGGCTAAATTACCAATTCCTAAACCAATGCGTTGGGGCGCGAATAAAACACAATTTATTCGTCCTGTGCATACGGTAACTATTTTGTTTGGTGATGAGTTACTTGAAGGTGAGATCCTTGGGAAGAAAATAACTAACCAGCTTCAGGGTCATCGTTTTCACCACCCAGAAAAAATTAGTATAAACCATGCAGATGACGTTTTTGACGTACTTAAATCTGCTTACGTTATTGCTGATTACGAACAACGTAAAGCGCAAATTCGTACACAAATAGAAGAAGCTGCAAAAGCAGTTAACGCTATTGTTGCTATGGATGAAGATTTACTAGAAGAAGTAACATCACTTGTAGAGTGGCCAGTTACTTTAACGGCAACATTTGAAGAAGCATTTTTAGATGTACCAGCCGAAGCGTTAATCTATACTATGAAAGACGATCAAAAATACTTTCCGTTATTAGATCAAAATGGCAAACTTTTAAATAAATTTTTGTTTGTATCTAACATAGAAAGTAAAGATCCAAGTGTGGTTATTTCTGGTAACGAAAAAGTAGTGCGCCCGCGTTTAGCCGATGCACAGTTCTTCTTTGAAACAGATAAAAAGAAAACTCTAGAAAGCCGATTAGAATCGCTTGATAGCGTATTGTTCCAAAAGCAACTTGGTACGCTTAAAGATAAGTCTCAGCGCATTAGTGAGCTTGCAGGTTATATTGCTGAGCAATTAGGTGCTGATAAAGTACTAGCACAGCGTGCTGGCTTATTAAGTAAAACTGACCTAATGACTGAAATGGTAATGGAATTTACCGACGTGCAAGGTGTAATGGGAATGCATTACGCTCGCCACGATGGTGAAGCCGAAGATGTAGCCTTAGCGCAAAACGAGCAGTACATGCCACGCTTTGCAGGCGACAACTTACCTACAAATTTAATTAGCTGTGCAGTAGCGATTGCTGATAAGTTTGATACGCTGGTGGGTATTTTTGGTATAGGCCAAGCACCTAAAGGTGACAAAGACCCATTTGCTCTTCGTCGTGCTGCTATTGGTGCACTTCGCATTATGGTAGAAAAAGAACTACCACTTGATATTTTAGACCTAGTAGCTAAATCGCAAACATTGTTTGGCGACAAGTTAACTAACTTAAATGTATCAACTGACGTATTTGAATTTATGCTAGGGCGCTTCCGTGCTTGGTATCAAGACGAAGGTATTGAAGTAGACGTAATTCAAGCAGTGCTTGCACGTCGTCCGACTAAACCTGTTGATTTTGATCGCCGTGTTAAAGCCGTAAGCCACTTCCGTACATTAGACGCAGCAGAATCGCTTGCAGCAGCTAATAAGCGTGTAGGTAACATTCTGGCTAAAAACGACATTACCAGCCAAGGTAGTGTTGATGAGAGCTTATTAAGCGACGACGCTGAAAAAGTATTAGCATCACAAGTAGCAAAATTTGCCACTGACCTTGCACCACTTTACGCAGATGGAAACTACCAAGAAGCATTAAGCCAATTGGCAGGTATTCGCGAAAGTGTTGATAACTTTTTTGACAACGTAATGGTTATGGCCGACGATGAAGCTGTTAAGCAAAATCGTCTTGCGCTGCTAAGCCAGTTAAGCGGATTGTTTTTAGGTATTGCAGATATTTCTGTTTTACAAAAATAACACCGATTAGCAATTTTAAAAGCCAGCGTTTTGCTGGCTTTTTAGTTTTCACTGTATGCAAAGGAAACCCCATTGATGATTTCTATGAAACGAATTTTAACCTTAGCAATTGCTGGTTTACTTACTGCCTGTACAAGCCAAATTTCGATTAACGATGTATTACCACAGCAAGAGCTTGACCGCACAATTTACTTACGTGGCGACTTTACACTGTGGGATGCAGAACCCCAGTATCAGTTTGCACCAGTTGGCCCTGCGCTTTATCAAGCAGAAGTGAAATTTTCGACGCCTGGTAAAGTGTACGAATTTAAAATAGCCGATGTCGATTTTAGTGAAGGTTACAACTGTGGTTACAGCGACGCACAACCAGCAGGGCAAAGCCTAACACTTGGCCAGCCAGCTATCGCAGACTGTAATACTATTTATAACTACTTTAGTTTCACACCAGCAATAAAAGGCACATACATAGTAAGTATTGATTACAGTGACTACGACAAGCCACAAGTGACGATAACGAAGAAGTGATAGCTGTATTTTTAAAGCAGCCCGAGTGAATTAATGGATTTGTGACAAGGACGTTGTAGTGTTTATTCAGCATTAACACCAAGGGGGTTTCGTAGGTTGGGTAGAGTGAAACGAAACCCAACATGTGTGGCGAATAAAACTATTTTGGTGGTTATTAAACAACCTACGCCAGACACAAGTTTATGTGGTTGCTATAAGCGTGCAACAATATCATGGATAAGTTTGACTTAAAATTGTCTTGATTATAATTAACAAAACTAATCTATACTCTTATTTATCTGTTTATTCTATAGGTAAAAATATGCGTTATAAACGTATGTTAGAGGCGGGCGCATGTTATTTTTTTACGGTAAATTTAGAAGATAGATCTCAGCATTTGCTCGTGGAAAATATAGAGTTATTACGTCGTGTGTATTCAAAGGTGGCAAAAAAGCATCCAATAAAGACGATTGCAATCGTTATCATGCCCGATCACCTTCATGTTATTTGGCAATTACCAAAAGGCGATAATAATTATGCAATGCGTTGGCGGCTTATAAAATCAGGCTTTTCTCGAGAGCTTCCAGCAACAGAATTTTGTAATAAAAGTCGAATAGCGAAGGGAGAGCGTGGAATTTGGCAGCGCCGTTATTGGGAGCATAAAATTAGAGATGAAGAAGACTTAAATAACCATATTAATTATATCCACTACAACCCTGTGAAACATAAATATGTTTCTAAAGTCAGTAATTGGCCTTTTTCGAGTTTTCATCGATATGTCAAAGATTCAAAATTACCGAGTAACTGAGGGAGTGATAATAAGTTAAACGATATATACGATGAGTGAAATTATTTCGATTATTATAAGATACGTTGGGTTTCGTAAAACTCAACCCAACCTACGTTATTTTAAAGCCCTTTCTTAACCACATATCTATACGGTGCTTCTTCTGCATCTTTAGCCACCAGCGTGTGATCCATAAACGTACAAAAGCTCGGAATGTCGCGAGTTGTTGATGGGTCATCAGCAGTTATTAATAACGTTTCACCATCACTCATTTTACGAATAGCAGCACGTACCATCATTACTGGCTCTGGACAGCGAAGGCCTATGGCATCTAATTGGTGATCGGGATTATCAAAGCTCATAATAAATTGACCTGTTTAATTAAAGTGATTGCTGCGTACGCGAGTGCTTAGGTATAGCAATTAATAAGTTTGGGAGTTTAACGCAATTTTAAGTGTAATTTAACTATTTTACTTATCTTAATATGCCCATTTCATTTGAAACATTATTGCTGCAAAACACGTTATTTAATAATACGCCCGATCACATAATTCCGTAGTACTACATACTGGTGTTATAGCTGATAATTTTTACTAAATTAAAGCTAATAAAAAAGGCGAACTGAATAAAATCAGTCCGCCTTTTTAATCACCAAGATGGTTTTACATGTTTAAAACTAATTAGTCTTGAACACGTTCAAATACAGTGGCAATGCCTTGGCCTAAACCAATACACATAGTTGCTAAACCGTATCGTACATTTTTGTCTTCCATTAAGTGAATAAGCGATGTGCTAATACGCGAACCCGAACAACCCAGAGGGTGACCAAGTGCGATTGCGCCGCCATTTAAATTCACTTTTTCGTCAACAACATCCATTAACCCTAAATCTTTCATTACAGGTAATGATTGTGCTGCAAAGGCTTCGTTAAGTTCTACTACGCCTAGGTCATCAATTGTAATACCGGCTTGTGCAAGTGCTTTTTTACTTGCTGGTACTGGGCCGTAACCCATAATTGATGGATCGCAACCAGCGACTGCCATTGCTTTAATGCGCGCACGAATTGGTAAGCCAAGTTCTTTTGCTTTCTCTTCGCTCATTACTAACATTGCAGATGCGCCGTCAGAAAGTGCAGAAGACGTACCGGCTGTTACCGTACCCGATGCAGGATTAAATACAGGGCGAAGTTTTGATAGGCCTTCTACTGTTGTTTCTGGGCGAATTACTTCGTCGTCTTCAACTAATATAAGCGAACCATCTGCTGCGTGACCTTCCATTGCTAAAATTTCGCGACGGAAACGGCCTTCAACAGTTGCCGCTTGTGCACGTTGATGTGAACGGTAAGCAAATTCATCTTGTTGCTCACGGCTAATGCCATGAAGTGTTGCAAGGTATTCTGCTGTTAAACCCATTGAGCCCGATGCTTGTGCAATCGTTGTTGCAAGGCCAGGGTGAAAGTCGTTGCCGTGAGTCATAGGTACGTGACCCATGTGCTCAACACCACCAATTAGGTAAGTGTCGCCAGCGCCTGTCATTATTGCGCGTGCAGCGTCATGCAATGCTTGCATTGACGATCCACATAAACGGTTAACCGTTACAGCAGGTACGCTGTGTGGGATACCGGCAAGTAATGCTGCGTTACGTGCTACGTTAAAGCCTTGCTCTAATGTTTGCTGTACACAACCCCAATAAATATCGTCAATTGATGCTGGATCAACTGCTGGGTTGCGATCAAGTAAGCCTTTCATTAAATGTGCGCTTAAGTCTTCAGCACGTTTATGTTTGAATACACCACTTTTAGAGCGACCCATTGGTGTGCGGATACAATCTACAATTACTGGATTATTCATGATATTAACCTTCCACCTTATAGAAAACACGACCTTCTTCGGCCCACTTGCGAGTTTGCTCAGATACTTGGTAAATCGCACCTAGGTGAGCGTATTTGTCTGCTGCTGCAACAAAGTTAGCTAAACCAGTTTGATCTAAGTAACGGAACGCGCCGCCTCTAAATGGAGGGAAACCAACACCGTAAACTAATGCCATATCTGCTTCTTGCGGAGAGGCAACAATGCCTTCTTGCAAACACAGTAGCACTTCGTTAATCATTGGAATCATACAACGGTCGATGATTTCTTGTTTATCAAATTCTTTTGATGCGTCTGTAATTGGGCTTAGTAGCTCAACTGCTGTCTCGTCATGAGACTTTTTAAGACGACCGCGACGATCTGTTTCGTATTTGTAAAAACCGGCTTTGTTCTTTTGACCAAAACGTTTTTCGTTGGCAAAAATAGTCACAGGGTCTTTATCAGCACGCGCCATACGCTCAGGGAAACCGTCAGCCATTACGCCAGTACAATGGAATGCTGTATCAATACCTACAACATCAAGTAAGTAAGCCGGACCCATAGGCCAGCCAAATACGTTTTCCATTACTTTATCTACTTTTGCAAAGTTAGCGCCTTCAACCACTAATTTGCTAAAACCTGCAAAGTAAGGGAATAAAACACGGTTTACAAAAAAGCCTGGGCAATCGTTAACAACAATTGGCGATTTACCTAATTTAAGTGCGTAATCAACTACTGCATTAATTGTTTTATCTGAGGTTTTTGCGCCACGGATAATTTCTACTAATGGCATTTTTGGCACAGGGTTGAAAAAGTGCATACCACAGAAGTTTTCTGGCTTATCTAGCGCTTGTGCTAGTAAATCAATACAAATAGTTGATGTGTTTGAAGTAAGTACCGTACCTTCTGGCATGGTCTTTTCAAGATCAGCGAGTACTGCTTGCTTAACTTTAGGGTTTTCTACAACGGCTTCAACAATAATGTTGGCACTTTGTAGGTCTGACGCGTTAAGTGTTGGCTTAATTTTGCTAAGTGTTGCCAACATTTTTTCCATTGGCATGTGGCCACGCTTAACTTTTGCGCCTAATAACTTAGACGCTTCACCCATACCTAAATCAAGCGCATCTTGTTGGATGTCTTTCATTATAATAGGTGTGCCTTTATAAGCAGACTGGTATGCAATACCGCCACCCATAATACCAGCCCCTAATACAGCGGCTTGTTTAATTTCTACATCGCTTTGTTTAGCAAATTTACGTGCTTTACCTTTAATGTATTGGTCAGCTAGGAATATACCTGTCTGTGCAGCTGCTTCTGGTGTACGTGCTAATTTAGCAAAGTTAGCATTTTCGATTGCCATTGCTTCATCGCGAGTACAGTTTGCCGCTGCTTTAATAGTACGTACAGCCATAACCGGTGCAGGATAGTGGCCTTTGGTTTTACCCATTACCATACCTTCTGCCATAGCAAAGCTCATGCCTTGCTCAACACGGTTTAATTTAAGTGGCTGTAGTTTTACGTTACGTTTTGCTTGCCAATCTAGCTTGCCAGAAATCGCTAGCTCAAGTGTTGATACACTTGACTCTAAAAGTTTGTCAGCACTAACTACCGCGTCAAACGCACCTACTTTAAGGGCATCTGCTGCGCGGTTTTCTGCGCCTGAGGTAATCCACATCATCGCGTTATCGGCGCCAATGATACGTGGTAAGCGCACTGTGCCACCAAACCCTGGCATTATGCCAAGTTTAACTTCTGGTAGGCCCATTTTAGCTGTTTCGCTTGCCACGCGATAATCGGTAGCAAGTGCCCACTCACAACCACCGCCAAGTGCCATACCGTTTATAGCGCTTAGAGTTGGGAATGGTAAATCTTCGATTGCATCAAAAACGTCGGTTGCGTTTTTGATCCACACTACTAATTCTTCTTCAGGTTTAGTAAATGTAGGTAAAAATTCGAAGATATCGGCACCAATAATAAAGTGGTCTTTATCACTGGTAAAAATCATGCCTTTGATATCAGTATTGGCAGCTAATTCTTTTAATGCTGCTGCGCAATCTGAAAGAGTTTTTTGAGATAATGTGTTTACAGAACCTGCAACACAAAACTTAAACTCGGCGATGTTTTCCTTTAGGAAGCTAACTTCAAAGGAATCGCTTTTATATAACATTATTATTCTCCCTAGTTGACGAACTAAGACTGGTACGATGAGTTTGCATTTCAATCAGTGTGCTTGCTTTAAATTAAAAATGCAACGAAAAATTTAACTCGGTTACAATCGACTGGTTAAAATATAGCTGGTTTGGTGCTAAGGTGGTTGAAAAGTTTTTATTCACTACTTTAATTTTTATTAAAGGACATTATGAAAAAATATTTACTAAGTGTTGCGGCAGCTGCATTCATTTTCCCTCTTCACTCTGCCGAGGCAAGTATCGATAACGATGCCTTTTTAGATGCCGAAAAAAAAGTAAGGTATGGAAGTTACCAAGACTTTAAACAAGCGGTTAGTAACCTAAATCATCCGTTAAAACCGTATGTTGAAAAAACATATTGGCAACGTCACCCGAGTATTAAGCATCAGGCAGAGATAGAAGACTATTTAAATATATATCAGCATACACCGCTTGAGTGGCCTGTGCGCAAAGCGTGGTTGGAGTATTTAAAAGAGAACAATGAAAAAGCGGCGTACATACGCAACTACCGTGAAACTTCTAATACTGGGCTTACCTGTACTTATTTAGATTTTCAGCTCGACTTGGGCGCGCCTGAAAAGGCGATTCTAAATCAGGTGACCGACTTATGGGCCGTTGGTAAATCGCAACCTAATGGCTGTGATAGTTTGTTTTCTACGTGGCGTAAAAAAGGCTACATGGAAGAAGAAACGGTTTGGAAGCGTGTAACACTTGCTGCACAAGGCGGGACGCAAAGCTTATTACCTTACTTAAAAACTTTATTGCCAAGTAAGGATCGTTACTTAGCTGATTTATATCTAAAAGTGCGAAAAGATCCAAGCACGGCAGCTGGATTATATCGATATAAAAATAAGTCGGCTAAAGAAGGCCAAATAGCAATTTATGGTGTTAAGCGTTTGGTTTGGCGCGATAAAGAGCTTGCTTTAAAAGCATGGGAAAAACTAGAAAAAATATTTAAGTATAGTGATGAAGATAAAGCTGACGTGTATTACACCTTTGCGTTGTCACTTGCTTCAAGCGGGCATAAGCAAGCGAGCTTTTGGCTAAATAAAGTGCCGAAAGAGCGATTAGACAGCAAGCTTATTCAATGGCAACTGGGCAATATGCTCAAAACCCAAGATTGGGAAGGGATTGCTGCGTTTTTTACAGGAAAAGAGGATTTAAGCCTTGGCCAGCAATATTGGTTAGCTTATAGCTATGCACAACGTGGCGAACAACAAAAAGCAGACGATATTTGGAAAAAAGTAGCGGCTAATCGTGATTATTACGGCTTTTTAGCAGCAGCACGTTTAGGTTTGCCCGTTGATTTAAATAATCAACCTTTAGCAGTCGATAAGGTGCTTGTAGATAAAGTAAGTAATGCACCTGGCTTTAAGCGTGCAAAAGCACTTTATGATATTGAGCGCTTTACGTCGGCGCGCCGTGAGTGGAATTATTTAACGGATACGTCTAGCGATGAAGAAAAGCTAGCAGCATCACAACTATCTACCGATTTAGGTTGGCACGACAGTACTATTTTTACTTTAGCAAAAATTAAAGCGTGGGATAACGTAGAGCAACGTTTTCCGTTTGCGTTTCAAGATGTTTTTGAGCGCTACAGTAAACGTAGCAAGATAGATATTGCCTGGAGTATTGCTATTGCAAGGCGCGAAAGCTCGTTTGCGCCAGATGCACGCTCGCATGCTAATGCGCGTGGTTTGATGCAGTTATTACCTAGTACTGCTGAGTATGTAAATAAAGGCAGTGTGACAAGTAGTCGTTTATATCAACCTAAAACAAATATTAGGTTAGGTACTAGTTACTTACAATACTTAAAAAAGAAAAACCATGGCAATGAAGTGCTGGCAACAGCTTCTTATAATGCAGGATATCATCGTATAAAGCGTTGGTTACCTGATGACGCTATTCCGGCTGAGTTATGGGTAGAGCTTATTCCGTATCGCGAAACCCGCGATTACGTAAAAAATGTATTTGCGTACAGGCAGGTTTACCATACAAGAATGGGCCGAGAAGGTAATGTATTAGCGCCGCTACTCGAAATGAAAATGGGCGGTTGAATATATGATACCAATCGACCAATAACTTAACACGATTGGTATAGGTATTAATAAGGGGGATGTTTACATGTTAAATATCCCCCTTTTTTGAGCGCTTAGTGTTTAAGTGGTAGACTCAGAGCAAGTTAAATTTAACAGATGGATTAACAATGGATAAATTAGCCGTTTTATACGCCGAACATATTGCAACACTTCAACAGCGTACTCGTACAATTTGTAATAGCGAAGGGTTAGAAGGATTAGTAATTCATTCAGGCCAAGCTAAGCGCCAGTTTTTAGATGATATGTATTATCCATTTAAAGTTAATCCACAGTTTAAAGCGTGGTTACCGGTTATTGACAATCCTCATTGCTGGATTGTGGTAAATGGCAGCGACAAACCAAAACTAATATTTTATCGTCCAGTAGATTTTTGGCATAAAGTACCAGACGAGCCTCGCGACTTTTGGGCTGAGTACTTTGATATAGAGCTATTACTTCAGCCTGATCAAGTTGAAAAGTTATTACCATACGATAAAGCTAAATACGCTTACATGGGCGAATATATTGAAGTAGCGCAAGCACTTGGTTTTAGTATTATGAACCCAGAGCCTGTACTTAACTATTTTCATTACCACCGCGCTTATAAAACGCAGTACGAACTTGAGTGTTTACGTAACGCTAACCACATTGCAGTAGATGGACATAAAGCTGCACGCGATACGTTCTTTAATGGTGGTAGCGAGTTCGATATTCAGCAAGCGTACTTAATGGCGACACGTCAAAGCGAAAATGAAATGCCGTACGGCAACATTGTTGCGCTTAACGAAAACTGCGCTATTTTGCATTACACGCATTTTGATCCAAAAGCGCCACACACTCACAACTCATTTTTAATTGATGCCGGTGCAAACTTTAATGGTTACGCTGCTGATATTACTCGTACGTATGATTTTAAAAAGCAGGGTGAGTTTGCTGAGCTTGTACAAGCGATGACAGTTCAACAAATCGAGTTAGGTAAAGGTTTAAAGCCGGGTATGCTTTATGGTGATTTACATGTTGAATGCCATAACCGTATCGCACAAATACTTAGTGACTTTAAAATTGTTAACCTTCCTGCTGAGGAAATTGTTGAGCGTAAAATTACCTCTACCTTCTTTCCGCATGGACTAGGGCATCACCTAGGTTTACAAGTGCATGATATGGGTGGTTTTATGAGTGACGAAAAGGGCACACATCAGCCATCGCCTGAAGGGCATCCGTTCTTGCGTTGTACTCGCCTGATTGAAAAAAACCAAGTGTTTACCATTGAGCCAGGCTTATATTTTATTGATTCACTGCTTGGTGATTTAGCGCAAACCGATAATAAGCAATTTATTAATTGGGAAAAGGTTGAGTCATTTAAACCATTTGGCGGTATTCGTATTGAAGATAACATTATTGTTCACGAAGATAGCTTAGAGAATATGACACGAGATTTAGCGCTCGATTAATTCTAGTTAACACTAATTAGTTTATACACGTTAAAATACGTACATTATTTAAAGGGGCCTTTTGGCCCCCTTTTTACAAGTTTAAAATATGTCTGAATATAAATATCCCGCTGCTGACGTTTTTCATCAAGAAGAAATTAAAAAAAGTACGTTTATAGTTCACATTGCACATACCCCCGATTTAAATTCAGCTAAAGCATTTATTAAAAGCATTGAAGAAAAGTATAGCGATGCGCGTCATAACTGCTGGGCACATGTGGCAGGCAACCCCGGTGGCAGCCATGTTTATGGTTTTTCGGACGATGGTGAACCAAATGGCACTGCAGGAAAGCCTATGTTAAATGTGCTGGTGGGTTCAGGCCTTGGCGAAATCACAGCTGTTGTTACACGTTACTTTGGCGGCATAAAATTAGGCACGGGCGGGTTAGTACGTGCTTATGGTGGCTCATTAAATAATGCATTAGTAAAATTGCAAACGGTACTTAAAGTTCCCAGTGTTGAAATTACTGGGAGTAGTGAGTACAGCATGCAAGGCGCGATTGAGCAGTTATTAAAAACAAAGTATCAAGTGCTTAATATTGATAAGCAATTTACTGCTAATATTGAATGGGTGATTACAATAGATAGCCGCGAAGCTCAGCAAGCAATCAAAGATATTTTTGATTTAAGTCACGGCGCAGTTGAGTTAACTATTAAAGAGTAATAACCTACACAAATTGCATGTAATGCATACTGACCCTATTTAATTTGGTTGATACTACTCAGCCTGAATTTACTAATAATAAAAGCGACAAGCTAAATGCAATTTCGTACCATCATAAAAATTCTTGGCCAACTTGTTGCGCTGTTTAGTATTACCATGGTGCCTCCGGCACTGGTGTCTTTAATATATAAAGACGGTGGTGGTGTTCCTTTTGTTTTAGCATTTATCTTTAGTGTTGTTATTGGCATGATGGCTTATTACCCAAATCGCCATGAAAACGGTGACTTAAAAGCACGTGAAGGCTTTTTAATTGTTGTTTTGTTTTGGCTGGTACTTGGGGCGTTTGCGTCCTTGCCGCTTATATTTTTACAAGAACCTAATTTATCGCTCGCCGATGCGGTGTTTGAAGCATTCTCTGGCTTAACAACCACCGGCGCTACAGTACTTACCGGTATTGAGTACTTACCTAAGTCGGTGTTGTTTTATCGCCAGCAACTCCAGTGGTTTGGCGGTATGGGTATAATCGTACTCGCTGTCGCTATACTCCCCATGCTAGGTGTTGGTGGTATGCAGTTATATCGCGCTGAAATACCTGGGCCTGTAAAAGATTCCAAAATGACCCCGCGAATTGCCGATACAGCAAAGCACCTTTGGTATATTTATGTGTCACTGACTATTGCTTGTATGCTGGCTTATTGGGCAGCCGGGATGGAGTGGTTTGATGCGATATGTCATGCATTCTCAACGGTGGCGATAGGTGGTTTTTCTACTTACGATGCTTCTATGGGGCACTTTGACAGCCCTGTAATTAACTTTATTTGTGTGTTCTTTTTAATTATTGCCGCTGTTAACTTCTCCCTGCATTACGCCGCAGTGGCCAGTCGTAACATACAAGTTTATATTCGAGACCCTGAGTTTAAGGTGTTTTTGTGTATTCAATTAGCGCTGGTGGTTATTTGTTTTACCGTACTTTCCTCTAATGAAATATTTGCTAATGGCGATGAAACCCTCGATCAGGCGTTATTTCAGGCTGTTTCTATGAGTACAACAGCAGGCTTTGCTACTGATAACTTTTCAACATGGCCTTTGTTTTTACCTATTTTACTTATATTTTCGAGCTTTATTGGTGGCTGTGCAGGCTCTACTGGTGGTGGTATGAAAGTAGTGCGCGTGTTCTTACTGTACTTGCAGGGTGTGCGTGAGCTTAATCGTTTGGTGCACCCACGGGCTATATATTCAATCAAGCTGGGTCGAAAGGCGTTGCCAGACAAAGTAGTAGAAGCCGTGTGGGGATTTTTCTCTGCATATGCGTTGGTGTTTATTATTATTATGTTAGCGCTTATGGGCACGGGTATGGATAACATAACTGCGTTCTCAGCCACTGCGGCTTGTTTAAATAACTTAGGGCCTGGTTTAGGAGATGTAGCATCGCATTATGGCGCTATAACCGATGGTGCTAAATGGTTGCTTACCATTGCAATGGTGTTTGGTCGTTTAGAAATATTTACTTTATTAGTGTTATTTACGCCTACTTTTTGGCGTGGATAAACGAGCGGCTTAAGTTTTAAATTACGAACTATTGGGAAAGGGATATGCCAACAAATTTAGAAAAGCTAAAGCATATAAGTGTAGGCAGCTTAGTCGACCTAGAAATATTAACACCTACAAGCAGTAAGCGTGTTAAAACTGAATTAGTTGGTTTACTCGATAAACAGTTTATTATTTTAAATTATCCCAATGCAAAGCGTTTACCTGCGGCGAGTGACTATTTACGTGATGGCGTAATGGTTGTTGTAAGAGCGCTTATTGAAGGTAGTGGTGGGCAAGTTATTGCGTTTCGCCAGCAAATTATGTCGGTAGCCTCTCATCCCGCTAAACTCGTGTTTATAAACTTTCCAAAGCAAGTGCAGTTATTTGCGCTACGCTCACAAACACGCATACCTACCTTATTACCTGCAAAGCTAAAGCTAAGTGACGATAGGGTACTTGAAGGCCTTATTAAAGACATTTCACTCACTGGTGTAATGTTTGATATTAGAGGCGATCAGCAAGTTGAAAGTATTAAAGATATGCAATGCACTGTCGTACTTAATAGCAGTGATAAAGATTTTGAAGGTGAAATTTGCAGTGTTAAAGAGCATGCCGCCGGTGTGCACTGTGGAATTAAGCTACTAGCAAGCGAGGATGAAATGAAAGCCTTTATGAAAGAGCATTTTATAGACCCTTCTGCGCTTGAGCCTACCGTTGAATAAATAGGTTTTCGCTTATTTGCAACAAAAAGGCATTTTATGTCAGTATTTATAAAATGTTTTTTCTCTCTTTCATAATTAAAATTATTATTTAAATAAAACAATTGATTACGTTTTGTTTTTTACAGCTTGTTTTTTGTTATTAAAGCTACCTCGTTAAAATTTATCTCAATTATTATTTTAAATCCCTCCTTTTAAAACCGTACATTTAAAAATGTATCTTTTTATATAAACATAACTATATGTTTTTAATGACTTTAATGTCATCTCTTTAAAACGTGTTGCT
>NZ_PJAV01000104.1:0-26274 GCF_002836695.1 Pseudoalteromonas sp. 78C3 | reverse complement strand
AATTAGCGGCTCTTTTATTTTTAATTTACCTAGTAAATTAAGCGTTTAACGATGCCATATCAATAACAAAGCGGTATCGTACGTCAGACTTTTCCATACGCTCGTATGCAGTGTTAATTTCGTCTATGTTGATCATTTCGCACTCAGGTAGCACGTTATTTTCACCACAAAAATCGAGCATTTGTTGCGTCTGTGCAATACCACCAATAAGTGAGCCTGCAATACGACGACGACCCATTAATAATGGCACCGTGCTTAGCTCATCTACAGGACCAACTTGGCCTACAATAACTAAAGTACCATCTACATCAAGTAGCGGTGTGTAAATAGATAAATCATGTTTTACAGGTACCGTATCTATAATGACGTCAAAGGCAGATTGCGAGTCTTTCATTTCGTCATCATTAGATGACACTAAGTAGTGCTGAGCACCCAATTTAACCGCATCATCTTTTTTAGACTCACTACGGCCAATTACCGTAACGCTTGCGCCCATTGCAACTGCATTTTTAACAGCCATGTGGCCAAGTCCGCCTAGACCAACAACACCAACACGGCTACCTTTTTTTACGCCCCATTTATGAAGTGGCGAGTAAGTAGTAATACCTGCACAAAGTAGCGGTGCTACGCGAGAAAGGTCTAAATTTTCTGGCACGGAAAGTACGAATTCTTCGCGTACAACAACATGTTTAGAATACCCACCTTGGGTCATTTCACCACTAATGCGGTCTTTACCTGCGTAAGTACCAATCATGCCTTCGCGGCAAAATTGCTCTTCGTCGTTATCACATTGGTCGCAGCTTTGGCACGAATCAACCATACAACCAACAGCAACCGTGTCGCCTTGCTTATACTTTTTAACGTCGCTACCTACCGACATAACTTTACCAACAATTTCGTGCCCAGGTACCAATGGGTAGTCACTGCCACCCCAATCATTTCGTACAGCGTGTAAATCTGAATGGCACACACCACAGTATAAAATTTCAATTTCTACATCGTTATTTCGTAAATCGCGGCGCTCAAAAGAAAATTCTGTCAATTCAGAACCTTGGCTTTTTGCTGCATATCCTACTGTCTTCATAATAACTCCATAGTGGTTAAAAATTTAAATCATCAACAGCATAGTACATAGCCTGTGAATAGAACCTGACAATATAAAATCGGCACAAAAAAAGCCCAAACACTGTTTGGGCTCAATCGTTAGTACTAGGGCGCTAAATTTAATTATTTTGCAAGTAAGCTGTTTAGTTCATTAATAATTGAATGAATGCGCTCTGCATTTTTTCCTAAATCACTACGCCCTACTCGCGACTTACTACGAATATCAACAAAACGTTGGCTGCCTTCATCTTTAATACGAATTACCACATCGTCTTTAAAACCAAACCACGTTGTTGTATCGGTAGCTTCCACAATACCTGTAGCCGTATTTGCACTTACCACTGCAAAGCCAAGATTTTTAACTGCTTGTTCGCTTGCTGTCATTAAATCGGCTTTAGATTGTGCAAAGCTTAAAGTTACCAGCTCCGGGTATGCTTTGCGTTGCTGTACTGCCGTTTCTTCACCCGCGTATTCTACTGGGTTAGATGCATTTGCACGTAGTGGTGCGATTGCTACAAATTTTGGTGGATTAACTAAATCAGTTGAAATGTCATGAATTGCCGGTACGCCTTCAGCCTTGTTCATCATATTAAGTGGCATAGCAATAGCCACAACCGAAAATACAAGTGCAATAACACCACTGCTTAGCGTTAACGTTTTACGCATAAATAACGCTTGTACTATAAGTAGCACCAATGCAGCGCCACCAGCATAAACGCCAAATTTAAACCCCGTAAACGCAACGCCTAATTCTACAATACCAAATTTATACAAAGGCCCTGGCAGTATGACGAGTAAAAAAGAGATTAAACTAACTAAGCTCACTAAAATTTTCATTTTATGATTCCTATATTGTGTGTGATTTTTATTATTAAAACAGATAAGCACTATTAACCAGTAGCTTATACTACTAACAAGTGCTTTTAGATTACTATTAGCGACTAATTACACAAAAAAGTCCAATGTTGTGTGATCAAAGTTACTCAAGTTTGGAAAAATATCAACAAGCTCAGAGCTTGGCACACCAAACCACTGAGCCAATGTGGCAAAGTACTGCTCATTAGCAACACTTGGAATTAAACGCCCGCCACCGGTATCTTGTGGGCCATCCAAATGTTGAGTTAGTAGCTCGCCATATATATTGCCGCCTTTTACTGCGCCGCCCATTACTATTTGGTTTCCTGCCCAACCATGGTCAGTGCCATCGCCATTTGAGGTCAACGTGCGACCAAAATCAGACATAGTAAACGCAGTCACTTTATCTGCCATATCAAGCTCTTTCATCGCGCTATCAAATTCACTTAACCCTTGAGCTAACGTATTTAATAAAGCAGGGTGCGTTGTTAATTGGTTATCGTGCGTATCATACCCCCCCATAGAAACAAAAAACACTTGGCGCTGAGTGCTCAATTTTGCCTGTACGCTAATTGTTTTAGCGACTGCTGCAAATTGCTCACTAAGGCTATTATCGCTAAATGGGGTAATAAGTGCAGGCGCGCTTTCTAACGCGCTGTTCATTGCTTGAGTGTTATTTATCGCACTTGTTAAGCCATTGGCATAAGCTGTACTTAACGGATGGCTCGTATTACCTAGTAAGCGGTTCATAATAGAAGTTACGTGCTCGCTACGAGGTTGATACCCACCAAACGCGTTAATACTACTAATGCCACTTTTGTTAAGCGCAAATGCATTGCTAGCACTTCCCGTTTGCCATAAATTAGTACCGTCGAGTGATACATTAGCTGCAAACTCATCTTGTAGCTCTAAACGTTCTAAAAGTCGTGCGCCCCACCCGCTATTAAGTGATTGTTTTTCTCGACCATACATCCACGCAGCTTGCTGATCGTTATGCGAAAACAAATGCTTAGGCAAACCTATTGTTTTATTTTTATAGTCACTCAATGTTGTGGGAGCGAGTAAAGTACCTACCCCACCTATAAATGCTAAATTTTGAGATTCAAACACATTTTGTATAGGTTCAAGTGAGGGATGAATACCGACTCCACCGGCAAACTGGCTTTTAATACTTAACTCAAGTGGGCTCTCTACCGCTAGGTTCTGCCTACTTTGCTCGTAAACACTACGTTGCTCGCCTTCAAGCGGAACGAGCATATTTAACGAATCATTCCCCCCGTATAAATACACACACACTAATGCTTTGTAATCACCTAGCTCAACAGCATTAGTCGCTCCAGTTAATGCTTGTAATTGCAGGCTCGTTAACGCGGCAGCCGATACGCTTCCTTTTACACATAACGACAAAAACTCTCTTCTATTAATGCTCATTATGCGATCCTAATACTGCACGTTAAATTCAGGTGAAATAGCAATCATATATAATAAATACGAAACCCGTTCACGGTATTGCTCTTCATTAAAATAGGCATCTAAATCAAGTAATGCTTGGCGTGTGTCACTGCTCATTGCGCCTGCAAAATATAGCGTGTTGTACTGAGTTAATAGCGCGCTAACACCGTGTTTCTCTAAAACATTCATGTCGTCTTGAATATAAACATAAATACCATTTGAATTTAAATCACTGTGCGCTTCAGCGGTACTCCACACTAAACTTGCGTAAAGCGCGTTCATGGTGCCAATCAGTGTTGCATCGTTTGCTATTTGTAATTCTGGCGCAACAATACCTTCATTTCGCAAAGCTGCGGTTTGATAATCAGGCCTAAAAAAGTTAAATACCGAAGCCGACTGCATGGGCCCTTGCCCGTAGTTATTTATTAAATTCCATGTTTTATAATAACCCGCTGGCGATTTAGCATCTAGATTTCGCCAAAACTGTACAGTTTTTAAAATAGGCTCTTTAATTTTACCTTGGTAATTAAGCACTGAGCCAAAATGCCGCGCTTCATCATCTAAATATATAGCCTTTACTACAGCCGCTAAATCGCCGCGTACACCAGCGCCATTATCAATAAATACATTAGCTGCTCGCTCAACGTATTGGGGTGTTGGGTTTGAGGTAATTAATCGCTGAATAAGCTGCTTGCTAATAAACGGCGCAACATTTTGATGGTTAAATAAGTTATCAAGGGCTATTTGCAATGACTCTTCTGCTACATAACCTTGTGGTATAACCTCACCGTTTAGCAAGGTTTTTTGTTTACTAGAATGGTACTCGTCAAATGCTTCCATTGGCTTAATATAATCACGACTTTTGCGCTTAAATGTTTCACTATCGGCAAACGTCCAACCTGTAAATACGCGTGCAAAACCCTCTATTTCTGACTGTCCGTAAGTGGCAATGGTATTACCTTGTGCATCAAGCTTGGCGCTGCCATCTAGGTTTAGCTCTTCAAGGCCAATAGTAAATAACTGCATTACTTCACGTGCGTAATTTTCGTCTGGGCGAATATTAAGTGTATCGTCTGCTTTTTCGTTACCCAAATGGCTTAAATAAGTCCCCATAATAGGCGAAAGCGTCACATCTTCGAGTAAGTCACGATAATTACCAAAGGCATGCTTTAGTAATAAATCGTAATAAGTGATCATGCCCTCAGGTTGGCCTCTTAAGGCACTGTTTTCATCTGACACTACTAATATTTCACTTAACGCAAACGCAACACGTTGACGAAGTTGATCGTCACTTTGCATTACTGCCTTCCACCATGCGTCTATGCGGCTTATGTATTTAAAGTCATCATCGTCATTTAACTTTACTAAATAATCACGGTGATAATTAATCGGTAGCGCTATTTGCTTATCAAGCCATTGCTGCTCGCTTAAACCTTGTGCGTTTTGTATTTCACTGAGCTTAGGTCCCATTGTTGCTTGGTGTAGCAACCGTGCGGCGCTAATCTCATCCATATTATTACGTGCTGTAAAGCTTACTGTTTTTACACTGCTTGCCCCTTCATTATCGGTTGCTGTGACCGAAAAAGCATAATCAACAGGCTTATAACTTTGCGCATTTAGCAGTGTTACTGAGGTGGTTACTGCCTCTAAAGGCCCGCTAATTAGTTCAGGCCCTTGCGTTTGTTGCCACACAACCGATGTAATAGTGCCGTCTTTATCACTGGCTGTTGCTGTTAGCTCAATTGTTTGGCCTTTACTTAATTCACTAGGAATATCAGCTACTGACAAAATGGGGATTTTATTTCCGTTAACGGTTGGCGTATTATCGGAGCCTGAACCACCGCAAGCGCTTAGTATAAAAACCGAGCTTGCGATCAGAGCAAATTTATAATGCATGTAAAGTCGTCATCATTTGTTAATTAAAGTACGCTAGTGTGTACCGAGTTTGATGCATTTATTGAAACACAAAATTTACAATTTAACTCTTTATTTTTTGTAACCGAATCATGAACGCCCCATTAATAATGCATTAGCTGCAGGGGTAAACAGCCAGAGCTTTATTATTTATGAAAACAGAAATTCGCTATTGTTTTGAATC
Organism: Pseudoalteromonas sp. 78C3; assembly: GCF_002836695.1. Lineage (NCBI taxonomy): Bacteria > Pseudomonadati > Pseudomonadota > Gammaproteobacteria > Alteromonadales > Pseudoalteromonadaceae > Pseudoalteromonas > Pseudoalteromonas sp. 78C3. The sequence continues at coordinate 20,765 of NZ_PJAV01000104.1, read as the reverse complement.
TTCACAAGTTGCTAACCGGTTTTTACACGAGCTGAAAGACTGGCCGGTTAACGATGTAAAAACACGACTTTTTAATGGCGGCGATAGTGTAAAAGTGACATACGAATACGACGAAAGTGGTTTTGATTACACTTGCGCCGAACTTGACGACCTAGCACAGAGCCATGGCGGGAAAGAGGTTTAAGCGTTTTATAATAAAAAACAGCTGATGCACCTTTAATAATTCACTTGAATTATATAGATTTGATTGATGTTTTATCTCTACCTGAGTTTTTCGCTTCGTAGAGCATTATGTCAGCTTCTTTAATTAGTGATTGCATAGACACATTATTACCACTTAAGGTTTCTTTTGTAGCAAATACACACCCAGCACTAATTGTTAAATATTTACGTACAGGCGACGCTTCATGAGGTAGATTTAATTCCCTAACCGTCAAAAGCAATTGCTGAGATATATCTACAAACTCTTCATAAGAAAGCTGTTTAAAGAATAATATGAACTCTTCGCCGCCATAGCGCGCCACTGTACCTGTGTTTTGCTTTGCTACTTGCTTTAGCTTTTGGGCAAGAGCTTGTAAAACGGCATCTCCCTCTTGATGACCATAAAAGTCGTTATAATTTTTGAAGTGATCTACATCAACTAACATCACCCCAAAAGAGCCTTGGTCTTGTTGAGCCTGTGTCCATTGCATTGCAATAATTTCATCAAAGGCACGCCTATTATAAATTTGGGTTAATCCATCAATTTTACTTATTTTTTCAAGCTTAGAGTTTTGCTCTTTTACTTGTTTAATTAACGCATTAAACCCGCTAATTAAAACGCGCATTTCTAAAAATTGATTAGTGAACCTCAAAGGCTGCAAATCGTTTTTAACCAACATTGAATTAATAGCGGACGCACCACCAATAAGCGGTTCAATAAAGTAACGATTTACAATATAAAAACCTAATAATGACATTGCAAAAAACATAAACAAAATAAGCTTTAAATAGTGATCAAATAAAACTGGCAGTGTTTGGTGATGGTGCTTAATATTCAAAGCAAGCAATGGCTTAGCATTTACATCTAGAATCACCCTCTTCCTTTGAGTGGCAATGTCCTCTCCTTGGAGGCTCCCTTTAAGCGTCGCAATATCGTTTAAAGAACTAGCGTGTTCTATTTGTGAATAGCTAAGCTCTACTTGTGCAATCTCAGCTAAGGACTTGATCAACGACGGTCTTACTTTTTTCACAAAAACAATACTACCAACAGGCTCACCTGTTTTATCTGTTCGCTTTATTACATGCGATGCAAACATGACAGGGCCGCCCGCTGTTTGTAAAAAACCAGAATGGCTTAAACTGTTGTCGTCTTCAGAGGCTTTTGAATTAGGAATAATTGCGCGGTTTAATTTATTAACCTGTAAATTTAAATCAGGCGCATCAAACTCGGTATGCTTAATATAATCATACGCTTGTCCGTAAACCATATTAAAGTTTATATCGTAGATAAACACACCATCAATTTTGAGAGAATAGAAGGTATCCCCTACAAAGTTTGAATCTACATATTCTGCGTCAAAATCAGCCATATAATCATAGGTGTCATCCCATACGGCGTAGTCATAATTGAGTGTTTCTAAAAATATAAACTCTCTATCAAGCGCAATTTTAAGACTTAATAATTCACGATTTTGATAATCTTCAATACTAGTGTTTATGGTCGGCAGGCTAAAGAAATAGCGGTACCCAACTAATAAACTTGTTACAAAGCACATTAAAATCAAAGTACCTATTATTACAAAAAATCTTAATGTCATAGTCTCTATCTAATCGTGTAAAATTAAGTCAAAGTAGCTTACGTTTTATGCTTTAGACTTGCTGCATCTAAATAATAAATAATAAATAATTAGCTTCTTACTAAAGCGTAGTATAAATTCATGAGCAGGAATAAACAAAGCTTACTATTAAATTTTATAGCGTTAAAATTTTAGCCCTTTCAATAATATATTTAATATAGACATAAAATTATACCAATTCGCTTAATTAAGTGGTCTATTTTGAGGGCGGAAAAACGTGTTGATAGCTAGGCAAGAAATTCGCTATTTAGTTGTTCTAAATGAGAATTTTTTAACGCAGGTAGCGACACGTTTAGCCCCGCAAAATGATTAAGTATTATTGCGGATTGGTATTACACATTTAAAGTAGTACAAAAAGCTGAAATTATTCCACCACAGAAAATTCAACTTTTGATGGAGACGAACTCGCAAGCTCCAGTACTTCGTAATAATTTAAACCATCTATTTTTTTGCCAATAATAAAGTAATTCATTTCCCCCATCATGGTCGGGTCGCCCATAATATCTTCTAAGCTTTGCACGTCAGAAAATTGAATTGCGATTAAGGCGCCTAAAAAACGCATTGAATCTTGAGGCTTTAATGCTTTTAAAACTTTATTAACTCCCATTTGAGTTGTCTCTGGTGTGGAGCCATCAAATCTAAAATCATTTTTTGTGCTAACGCATGCACTAAGCATTAATATTGATAATGCGATAAGTAAATGTTTCATATATATCCTTATTTGTTATTCGTGATACTTGCGGATCATCGCCACTTTGCCGTTTTCAATTTCGATCACTTCCATCATTGTGGAGGTATACTCAATTGGCTGCTTATTTTGCGGGTGAATACCTTTTACATAGTTTTTATAACGAATAGCAAAGCCTGTATCGTTAAACACAAATATATTAAGCAGTGTGCTTTCAAACAACGTGTGCGCACCTAAGTAAAAACTCATACCTTTGCGCATCTGCTTTTTACCATCAGGAGTACGTGAGTCATCCGGTTGATACGGAATGTGCTGATTGCCAATATCATCGGTTAACAATGCAAGGTAAGCCTCAAGCTCTTTAGCACCTGCGTTAGGTGCTTGTGTGGCGGTCATGGCGTTGTAATAACTTTGTGCAAACAACTTTAGGTCTAACGTCTCATCGGCACGGGCTGAAAAGCTAAAAAATATAATTAATAGAAAGCTTAGCTTGCACTTCATAACGATTACTCTTAAAAAAAGTATTTTTACTAAAACGACTAAATTTATTAATACATTAATTTTTTAGCGCAGCTTTTCTTGCAAGTTCTTTTATATCTTCATCGATATTGTCATCAAAAGACATTGAATAAATTCTCCAACCTTCTTTCACTTTAAAAAATTGAAATTCAAAACGAATAGGCTGCCTATCGTAGGTTACTAGGTAGGTTACATGAACAAAAAGCTCCCCAACTTTATAATCAGAAACCTTATTAATGAAATTAATTTCACCAACAAGATCATCAAGTGAGGATAGCTGTGTTTTTATCTGTTTTACCTGATCAGGTATCGACGACACATATTTATTACTTGCGTAAATGGAATCAACAGCATCGCTTATTTTTTCATCAGAGTACAATTCAAAAAATTTATCAACTTCTTCTTGGTAATTGTTAGCACTGACACCCGATGAGAGTAGAAGTAAAGCAGCAAATATTATTTTCATTTTTAACATTCCTTATTGTTTCTAATATAAAAACACACTATTTAAAGTAAATAAAGTTATAAAATACGGCAAATTACATTTTGCTCTTTACTCTATTTGTTGCAACGCTGTTGGCAGGGTCGTCTGGCCAAAAATGCTTAGGGTAACGACCTTTCATTTCCTTTTGCACATCGCGGTAACTGCTAGCCCAAAAGTGGGCTAAATCTTGAGTAAGTTGCAATGAGCGTTTACCTGGCGATAGCAGCTCCATAAGCAGTGGCAGTTTACCGTTGGCAAGCATAGGCGTACTGGTCAAGCCATAAACTTCTTGCATACGCACACTTAGCTTTGCGGGGCCATCAAGCTGGTATTCTATTTTTATATTTGAGCCACTTGGCACCGTTAAGCGCAGTGGTAACAGTGCTTTTAAAGCGGTTTGTTGTTGCCAATCAAAACAGTTTTGTAATGCTTCAAAGTAGTTAAACTTTTTAAGCTGCGTGAGCGTTTTAATATCTTCTAAAAACACGCTTAGCCACTGCGCTGCATTTTGAATGAGTTGTTGCTCATTTGTTTTTGGAAATTTATCGGGTAATAACTTACTTGCTAGACTCATACGTATCAATAATTGCTGCGCATCAGGTTGCTCGTTAAATAATGCAAAACCGTGTTTAGCAAATAAGTTTAGCCACGCTTTAGCGCGCTCGCTCTTATCTAGTTTTTGTTTACTAGGCTGGCTGCTGAGCGTTATAGCCCCGAGCTTTACTTCATCTTGATGAATAAAACGTGCTGATTTTTCGTCAAACTCACAGCGAGTAAGTTCACTAAATAAATGCGGTAAAAATTCTTGTAACTCAAATGGGTTAAGCGCGGTGGCTGCAAATATACGCCCTCCTTTGTGCCCGCCCATGGTTGCTATAGCTAAGTAATCGTCGTTGTGCCAGTAATCGGCATTTAACTCAGCACCTGCACCATTGGCAAGTAGGTAACCATTACCGCGTTTTTTAGCGATGCGATCTGGGTACGCCAATGCCACTAGCAAACTAATATAATGCGTATTTAATTCGCTGTTTTCGTCTTTTACTTTTAAGCGGCTTTGCCAATATTTTAACTGCTGTTTAAATACCGGATGCGGACGTTGCTGTTGGCTATGCAACGCTAAACTCAACTCGTTTGCACTGTTTACTCGGCTCTCAAGTAATGCCACTAAATAAATAGCGAGCCTAAAAATATCAGAGAGTTGGTCATCAAGTATTTGTGCTTTTAATAGCATATGCGCCAAACGAATATCAGCACCAAAACCTAGCATTTTACTGCCAAGCGGTGTGAGCTTACCTTTGCTATCAATAGCTTCAAGCATGTTAAGCAGGTTACTTGCTTGCTCGCATTGTTGCTCAGTGGGTTTATCGAGCAAGGTTAGCTCATTAATACTGGCTCCCCACTGCTTTGCCTCAAGCATAAGTTGGCTTATGTCTGATGTGAGTATTTCGGGATTGTCGTGGCTATTACGTCGCTCAAAGGTTTGCTTTGAGCCAATTCGATAAACAATACCCGGCTCTATTCGTCCTGCACGCCCTGCACGTTGCACAGCAGACGAGCGCGATATACTTTGTGTTGTGAGCTCTGTAACCCCTGTTTTTAAATTAAAGGTAGCTGCACGGCGCTTGCCGCTGTCAATTACAATGCGTATGCCTTCAATAGTTAAACTGGTTTCGGCTACATTGGTGGTAAGCACTACTTTGCGCATACCGTTTGGTGCAGGAGCAATAGCAGCTTGCTGATTAGCTTTATCTTGCTCGCCAAATAGCGTTGCGACTATGCAGTTACTGGGTAAATCGTTCAGTGCTTGTTGCACGCGTAGTATTTCAAATTGCCCAGGTAAAAACACCAATGCGCTACCGGTTTGCTCATTAAGTGCTTGTTTTATTATGCTAGGAATTGCATCAAGCCAACGGCTTTCATCTTTTATGGGTATGTATATTTCGTCTATTGGGTAGCTGCGACCGCTTGATTGAATTACAGGGCAGTCAAAAAACGCTGTATAACGCTCAGTATCAAGAGTTGCCGACATAAGCATAATGGTTAAATCTTCACGCAGCGCACTTTGGGTCTCGAGCGCAAAGGCAAGTGAGGTATCGGCTGCAATTGAACGCTCATGAAATTCATCAAATATCAGTAAATCAATATCGCTTAATTCGGGGTCGTTTTGCAACATGCGCGTTAGCATGCCTTCGGTGACTATTTCGAGGCGCGTATTAGCGCTTACTTTACTCTCGCCCCTAATCCGCAAGCCCACACTTTGCCCAACACTCTCGTTTTGGCACTTTGCTAGGTAGCTGGCTATATTACGAGCAGCTAAACGGCGAGGCTCTAGCATTACAATACGTTTAAAATGCCCATCGCGCATTAGTTGCAGCGGCAACCACGTAGATTTACCCGCACCAGGCGGCGCTTGTAATAACGTAATAGGATTACTTTGTAATGTAGTAACGAGTTGTTGATATATGTCTTGAACCGGCAGCACAGCTATTTACCCTAAATTGCTTTGCAGGCATTGTAACAAAAAACCGCAGCGACACCGCGGTAGATGTTTATTAATAATTGCTATTAACTACCCGACACCATTCTAATTCGATCTGCAGGCACTCGTAATTGCTGCATTAAGTAAATTTTAAATGAGGCTTCGTAAGGTTGCCCATCAACCGCTTTTTGCATGCATAAAAGCCATGCATCACTTTGCTCAATTCCTACATGTAAATGTTTATGCGCTTGAGGTATGTTAATACTACCAAAATGTTCAGCGTATAATTTAGGACCACCTAACCAGCCCGACAAAAAATAAGCGAGCTTTTTTCGCGATGCCGATAAGTCTTTTGAATGCATACTCCTTATATTTTCAGCCTCTTTTAAAGCGTCCATATTATCGTAAAACGCATTCACCAATTGTGTAATACCTGCTAACTCACCTGCCATTTTGTATGAGCAGTCACCCACTCCGTATTCACACGTTTTTGTATTCATAACTCACTCAGGTTAACTACTTTGTTTAATACCTGCATATTAGCTTAAAACAAAAATTTAAGAATGAGTTACATCAAAGCGGCGTAACTTATGTCAGCAATAATTACAGGCTGCTATGTATATTTTTTAATAAATAGCGCAATATTAAAAACAAAATCGCTCAACATAAAAATATAACCAACTGATAATAAAAACAATAAAACCATTATTATTCCTTGGTACAAGGCTTGCTACTTTATAACTGACAGTTAATTCACTAACCTAAAGTAAGGATAAACTTATGAACAGCGATCGTATCGAAGGTAATTGGAAAGAACTTAAAGGTAAGGCTCAACAAAAGTGGGGCGATCTTACCAACGACGATTTAGATAAAATTGAAGGTAGCCGTACAGAGCTAGTTGGTAAAATCCAGCAGCAATACGGTAAATCTAAAGAGGAAGCAGAGCGTGAAGTTGATGAGTTTGAAAAAGGTCGTTAAACCGCGTTAACCGCTTTTAAAAAAACCGCCATTTGGCGGTTTTTTTTGTTTAAGCTGTAGGTTATTTAGCTACGCTTTTAATTGGTTACCAATCGGTAACTGCCTAATACGCTTTCCGCACGCTGCAAAAATAGCATTACATAATGCTGGCGCATAAACTGGTGTAGACGGCTCGCCTACTCCTGCTGGTGGTGCATCACTTTGTACAATTTCAACGTCAATCTCAAGAGGTGAGTCGCTCATACGCGGCACACGATAATCATGAAAGTTACTTTGCTGTACGCGCCCTTTATCAAAGGTAATACCATCACTGATTGCAGTTGTAATACCGTAAATAGAGCCACCTTGGGTTTGGTTTTTAACGGTGTCGGTGTTTACAACCGTACCCGCATCAATGGCAACCCACGACTTAATTACTTTTAAATCGCCAGCATCCGACACTTCTACTTCAACTACCGTAGCTACGTAAGTTAAAAAGCTTCTGTGTGCTGCTATGCCTAAACCTCGACCTTTAGGAAGCTCTCGCCCCCATTTACTCATGTCAGCTACTTTTTCAATAACATGGCGCAGTCTGCCAATATCTAAAGGATAAACCGCTTTATCGCCACCGTAATTATCGTATGTGGCATTTTGCTCAGTTACATCAACAATGCGACTCGGACCTATAGTGTCTAGTAAATAGTCTTTTTGGTCGCGACCGGCTTTGTGCGCTGCTTCGCCAATAAATGACTGAATAGCAAAGGCATGAAAAATATTTGATACAGAACGCATCCAACCAATTCGTGCTTTGGCTTGCGCATCACCGTTTTCTAACTTCATGTTAGGTGTGTTAATAGGGTTATCGGTAAATCCTAAGCGCAGTTCAAAGCTTCCTGGCGTAGTCGCCCCTTCTGAAAAGGTAGAGGTAATAGGTGAAAACGCGGTGCGGTGTAAATACGATTCTATTGCGCCATTTTTATCTAGCGATGCTTCAATGTGCTGAGCCGAAACTGCATGATAAAAACCATGTTGTATGTCGTCTTCACGCGTCCATTGAACACGAATAGGCTTGCCTACTTTCATTGAAAGGTAAGCTGCTTCTGCTGAAAAGTCAGGTTTTGACTTACGCCCAAAACCGCCTCCCAACATGGTAACGTTAACGTTAATTTTGCTCTCATCCATGCCAAGCATTGCAGCCACTGTTTTCATATCGGCTTGTGGATTTTGCGTAGCAGCCCATATATCAACACTGTCTTTGTTGTACATAGCTGTTGCACAAGGCGGCTCCATTGGTGCTTGAGCAAGATGCGGCGCGTAATAATCAGCTACCAGCTTATTGCTCGATTTAGCCAACACGCCCATGGCATCGCCTTTATCACGTATGTTTGCCTGTGGAGTTTGTACTGTTTTTAATAATGACTTTTTAAATTCTTCTGAATTGTAATCGCCATTTTTGCCATCATCCCACACCACTTTTAATGCTTTACGCCCTTGCCATGCAGCCCATGTGTTTTTAGCTATAATCGCTATTCCACCTTTTGGCTGAAACTGCGGTGCGCCTTTTGGTGCAGGTATTTCAATAACATCTATAACGCCGTTTATCGCTTTTGTAGCACTGGCATCAAATGACTTAACAACACCGCCTACTACTGGCGGGCGTTCAATTATAGCCACCAGCGCTTGTGGTTCGCGTACATCGGCTGCAAATATTGCTTTGCCTGTTACTAAGTCGGCTAAATCTATGTGCGCCATGCCGGTATTTATATAGCGCCATTCTTTGCGGGTTTTAAGTGTTAGTTTGTCAGCTTCTGGTGGCGTTATTGTAAGCGCTAAGTCGATTAAATCTTTATAAGTAAGCGATTTACCTGAGCTGTGTGTAACAACGTGTTGATTGGCTGTACAGGTTTGTGGGTCAACTTTCCAATACTTAGCGGCAGCGTGCTGCATCATGTAACGCACACTTGCGCCCATTTCACGCAGGCGCTGCATGTTGTAGCGAATACTGCGCGAGCCATCGGTATTTTGATCGCCGTATTTAGGGTCGCCCTTACCCTGAATAACAATAACCTTATCCCATGCGGCTTCCATTTCATCGGCAACTATTTGTGCAATCGCGGTGCGAATTTGCTGACCCATTTCAGAGCGATGGCAGGTTATTTCAACCATGCCGTCTGGGCGCAGTGCAATAAATAAGTTTGCGCGTTTTGCCAGCTCAGATGGCTGTTCTAACACACCAGCAATCGCTCTTGGCGCACTGCCTACAAAATAAGTACCGAGTACCAACGCACCTATTGCACTGGTTTTTAAAAACTTACGACGGTTTAAATCAAAGTATTTGTTATCTTGGTTCATACTTCTTCCCCTTGTTCATTTGGGTCAAAATATTGAACACTCGCCATTGTTTTAGCGGCTGATTTAATTGCTTTATGAATGCGCGGGTAGGTACCACAACGGCAAATATTTCCCGACATATTACTTACTATTTCATCGTCGGTAGGGGTTGGGTTTGCAGCTAATAAGCTTGCAGCTTGCATCATTTGGCCGCACTGGCAAAAACCACACTGCGGTACTTTATGCTCAACCCATGCTTGTTGCACTGGATGGTCGCCCTGCTCGCTTAGCCCTTCAATTGTAGTAATTGAAAGACCCGCTACTGCCGCTACAGGTAATACACACGAGCGCTGAGCTACCCCATCAATATGTACGGTACACGCACCGCACTGAGCCATACCACAGCCAAATTTAGGCCCAGTTAAATTCAATTCGTCTCGGAGATACCATAATACTGGCGTTGACGGATCGCCAGAAAACTCATGTTTATTACCATTAATGGTAAGCGTGATCATACTAAACTCCTTGGCAAAGCGCTTTACAGGAGGGTTCCTTGTTGCGCGAGAACTATTTTTAATTACTTACTATTTTATACTTACTACTTTTAGCCTACCACTTAGATCTGTTTTATAAAAATACTAATTATTAGAACGTTTAAACACATTGAAATTATTAACGCCTGATTATTAGTATTATGACTAGGCTCTGCTGAACTTTGTGGATTAAAATTTGTTCTAACTAGAGGCAATTTAATCGCGGCGGGAGGTTTGTAAACAACAAAGCGTAAATTGCCCCTATGCAGAACCCTTGGGGCAGCGCATGTTAAACCTCGAAAGATAAACAGGCCCTAAATAAAAGTTTAAAAAGACTATTAATAAAAAAAACCGCCATTTGGCGGTTTTAGATAGTGTAAATAAGCTTTTAACTATTAATTAAAACGGCGTCTACCAAATAAAACCACTGATAGCAGCGTAAGTAAGTAATAAATACTGCCACCTGAGCTAGAGCCTGAATCAGATGATGGAGTCGCTAGCGCAGCAGCTTGCTTACCTTCAACGTTTATAGTCACAGTTTGAACTGCAGAACTATCAAATTTATCTTTAGCTACATAGCTAAACGTTACTACATGATCTGATTCGCTCGTAGGAGTTAGTTTAAACAATCCAGTATCAGGCTCAAATGTTAAAGTTCCTGAGTTTGGCTCTGTTACCACTTCAAATTCAAGTGTATCGTTGTCGCTATCTAATGCTGAAAAGCGACCATTCACTTCACTCTTATAAGAGGTGTTATATGTTACATTTTGAGCTTGTGGGGCTGTATTTGTCAGTTCAATAACAACATTATGAAGCTCTGATTCAACTAAAGAATCTTTCACTATAAAGCTAACTGATACGGGCTCAACCGAGTCACCACTTGGTGAAAAGGTCACGCTACCTAAAGCAGAGTCCATTAACTGAATTTGCCCATGAGCAGGCGAATTTTTAATTTGAAATACTAATGGCTCTGCGTCTTCATCCATACCTTCTAGATTAAAGTTAAGCGGTGTATTCCAATGAGTTTGCAGTGTCATATTATTTGCTGTTGGTGCTGTATTTTTTAGCTCTAACGTTAAGCTTGATAACGCTGAACGTGAACGATCTTTTACTGTGTAGTAACTAAGCTCGTCAATGCCTACAGCGCCCGATGGTATATAAGTTAATAGACCCGCCTGTCTGTCGGTAAACTCGACCCTACCCAGAGTTGGTCTCTTATTTAAAACTACATAATCAATATCATCTGATACAGGTAAATCTATTTGTATGCTTTTTAAAACATGATCAGAGTAGCTTACAGCTTCAGGCTTAGCTAAAGGCTCAGCAATTTGATTAGAAAACACCTCCAATGACTGACCTGCCAACAAGGTATAATCAACATTATTATACGTAGACGTTGCTAACCAACTGTCATTATTATTACGCTCAACAGTGTATGAAACCACATTGCTATCTAGGTTATATTCACCAAACTGATCTGAACACGAATACTGCACAAACCCAGCTCTTACAGACACAATGTTATTTAAAGAGTTTTGGCACACTTCACTAATTAATGTTGTCTGCCCATTTAAAGCCACTTTATAAAGTGAGCCGTTATAGGTAGATGCAACTAAAGTTTCTTCTCCATTAATAACAGTGTTAACCAAGCCGTTAAAACTTTGTTCTAAAGCAACTTTAGAGATAGTGTTTTCAGAGTAGTCATAACTAATGAGGTAATCACTAACGAGACTAACCACATCTATATTTTCGTTATTAAGAAAGCTTCCAGTTACTATTGAACTCATACCGCCCCAATAAAATCCTAAGCGAGGCGATGTTTTTAATAACTCTCCAGTTTGCCCATTTAATACTTTAAAAAAGGTACCTTCACTTCCTGTATGCTCAGCACCATTACCTACTATTATTTCTAGCTTGCCATCATTATTAATATCTAACGTTGTTAAGGTACTAATGTAGTCTCCGTCGCCAAGATATGTTTGAAATAGCTCTTCACCCGTTTCAGGTGAAAACACCTGCACATTCGCATCGTATATAGCAGAGCTGCCAGCAATAATATAATTCTTACCATCATCAAACAGCTGAGCAGTAGCAACTAAATTATTATTATCCCAATCGTTATTAACGTTTATGTTTGTAAGGATTTTTTCATTAGTTTGTGTATCTACAATATGCAAAGCGTTACTGTCACGCTCGGAATAAAGTATATCTAAGCTTCCGTTATTATTAATATCAGCAAGTGCTAACGCTTTATTTGAGTAGTACTTAATGCCTTTAGCCCACTGTTGAGTTTTGTCATCCGTGTTGTGAATATAAAAACCATCTTCACCTGACGAAGAATAACCTGAGCCCCAAGCAATATTTTGCTTACCATCACCGTTAAGGTCATCTACAACAATGCCCGACACACCATGCTCTGGATTATTAATACTCCAAAACTCAACACCTGTTGTGAGTGAAAGCGCGTATAAACTCCCCCACTGACCATCGCCGTAAACTAAATCGTCGGTACCATCATTATCGATATCTGCAACTATTACTTTATCAATATCTAAGTCGCTTTGGGCTGTCCATAAAATGCTTTCAGTGCTTGGGCTTAGCATTTCTATGCTGTACCAACTTTGCCCATTAATCACTTCATCTAAGCCGTCGTTATTAATATCAACAGCAATTAAATGCTCGCCATTAATACTTACACTAAGTTGTTTGTGCAGTACAAATTCTGAATTTTCGAATCTATATACCGCACCATCACTAAATAAAACTTCTTTTGCATTAGCCTCAGTAAATGAGCCTGTCACAAAGTTTTGTGGTACGTTTTCAAGTACCGCAATTTCAGATAAATCGAGCGAGTTAAGAACAAAAAGCTTACTGCTTTGATAAACAAAAAGCTCATCTTGCCCATCGTTATTTATATCAAACTTATCTGCTGCTCTTGGGTAATAAAACTCTTTACTTAGTTCTATCTCTTGAGTGACTAAATTAACTTTATGTACTGCGTTATTTTCTAAAACATATAAGTAGTATGTATCTGCCACTGTATCTTTAATTAGCGTGGTATCTTCAATATAGTCATCAAAGTCGTAGCGAGCAGTTACTTCATACGCACCTTTCACATATTCTATAATATTAAAATTGCTCTCTTGGGCGGATATAATGTGCTTACTACCCATACCCGACAAAGGTGCCACGTATAAGCCTTTTCGACCTGTTGAGTTGCCTAACGAAAATTCACGAAATACGCTGCTAAGCTCTATGCTTTCCTCGTCTGAGGCAGCTTGAGTAAGGCTATTATTTTTTATAATTGGCGCGAGTAGAGGTTTTTTAGATAAACTTTCAAAATGAGCTTTATCAAAATTTATTTTTTGATCGTTAATTAAAACAGCATCACCGTAAGTATTTTCTTGAGTGTTTTTTATAGGCTGAGCGTGAGTATTGGCATTCACTGAATACGCGCTCATCATGAGCAACGTAAGGCAAGATAGTTTAATCAATTCCATAATCCTTTGTATTTCTTTATTTAATCACGTCACTACAACTGCAACGTTCCATTAACACGGCATTATATAGAGTACCAACCGGAAATAAAGAGGCGATTAACAAAGTTTTACAAAGGGATAGAAGAAATAAAGTAATAACATTTAACTTGCAGCTAAAGCTACTTTTATAGAAATTTTATCCGCATACTTACTAATAAAAAGCGATTAATGAGTGCTTATAACATCTTCAGACAACAATCGCTCATCGTCTTTATAAACTTCAAGCCAACCTGGTGGTGATGTATCGCAGCCAATAATGGTTACTTGTAGCACATAACTATAACGACCACTTTTAAACGTATAGTGATGATTCCCGCCGCTGCCCTCAAATGTAATATCGCCATTTAGTAAAACCATATCAGGCTTGTCACTTGGCTTTTTATTAATACCCCACACTGCATACCGAAAATTATGCTCGCCTAAATCATCAACACGAACATGATAGTTAGCCGTTTTCCAATTGAGTACTGGTTTTTCAAAAGTATTAATACTTGCGTGCAAGGATTGTTTATCGTCTTCGATTAAGCTTTTAGCAAGTGTCTGCTCTTTAGTATTTTGAGTATTTATACCGATAATTTTACCGCCGGTATCAACCCACATCACACCGTTATTTAGCATAATGCCGCGCCAACCAACTTTCTCCCAATCGGTGTCAATTTTTGAACTGGCAATAACTGCCACTAGCTCATCATTAAATACTTCATCAAAGCGGTTAATAAACTCAGCTTCATTTTTAATGTCAGGTATGGGGTATCGTCGTTTTAATGGGTAACGAATAAGTGTAGCAATTGCAGGTTTATCGTCACTTTCAAAGGCTGCAATAACAGGTAAAACACTCCCGTGATACTTTTGCTCAAGAGCAAATGTGCTAGATGTGAAAAGTAGAGATAGGCAAAGTAAGATGAAATTTAGATACTTCATTTTTAGTCCTTTAGTTTTTGATTCGCTATTATTTTCTGCAACTTATTAACCAGATGTTTTATATCAGTAATAGCCTGATATAAATCATGAGGAAGAATATCAATTACCTCGTTTTCTTTGGTATACCCATTTCTATGAACTATATCATGTCTTATGTCGATGATTAATTTCACTTTAGAAGTGTCTATATTTATTTTACAACCAAGTACTTTTTCATACATTTCCATGGTTTTATCAATTTTGTGAAATAATACTTCACTAACGCACTTAATTGCCAACCCACTTAAATCCATTCCTGATTTAGATAAATCAAACAATGAATATTTCGTATTTCTTATTTGTTCCAAACGCTCTATCGCATTATTGAGATAAACTTTATTTTCAGATATTAAAGCTTTTATTGAGTCCCCTAAGAAAGCTTCTAGAAGTGTTACTGAGTATGAATAACACATCTTAATTATTAAATTTTCATTAAGAGGTATAGGTTCAGAAAGTGAATTTTCAGCAAGTTTTTTGATATTGGTTAACTCAGTCACAAAATTTTGATAGATATCAACTGAGCCATTTTCTTTTAACCATTTTATCTCTGAAATCCATTCATATTCATCATTTAAATAATCTTGATAAGCTGAATAGTCATTGAGTAAACTTTGCCACTCCTCAGATTCAACTGTTAAATTTTGATCAGTAAGCCTTTCGCGAACCCATTTTTCAGCCTGTTTCTCTTGTTCACCAAATAAAACTTCTTTTATAGAGCTCAAAATATTTCCTTATAATTTATGTTTAAATAATGAATATATTAACTATTTTTAATACTTTAAAAATAAGTTTTCTTAATAAAAAATAAAAAACGAGCCAAATTAGGCTCGTTTTTTGTTTTAACTGATAGTTGACCGCTGCGCTTTTACTCCGGATCATACCCCAAGTTAGGTGATAACCATCTTTCAGCTTCTTCAAGCGTCATATTTGTTCGTTTAGCGTAGTCTTCAACTTGGTCTTTTTGCACTGCTGCTACTGCGTAGTATTTAGCTTCTGGGTGTGAAAAGTACCAACCTGAAACAGCAGCACCTGGCCACATGGCGTACGAGCTAGTTAGCTGCATGCCAATGCGTTTTTCGGTATCGAGCAACTGCCAAATTTTCTTTTTCTCGGTGTGCTCTGGGCACGCTGGGTAACCTGGCGCAGGGCGGATACCTTGGTAATTTTCGCGTATTAGCTCATCGTTTGCTAGGTTTTCGTCTGGTGCAAAACCCCAATACTCTTTACGTACTTTTTCGTGTAAGTATTCTGCAAACGCTTCGGCAAGCCTGTCGGCAACCGCTTTAATCATTATTTTATTGTAGTCGTCTTGCTGTGCGTCAAACGCATTTGCTAAGTCGTCTTCTTCTAAACCGCCCGTTACTGCAAACGCGCCAAAATAGTCTGGTGTACCTTTGGGTGCTATGTAGTCGGCTAGGCAGTAATTAGCAAAGTCGGTTTTTTCGGTTTGCTGACGTAAATGGCATGAGGTCGTTAATAGCTCTTTGCGTGTTTCGTCGGTGTATATTTCTATGTCGTCCCCAACGCGGTTAGCAGGGAATAAACCTATTACGCCAAGTGGTTGCAAACTGCCTGCTTTTTCAAGGTCGTCTAACATGTCGTTAGCGTCTTTAAATAAGCTTTGCGCTTGCTCGCCTACTACTTCGTCGGTCATTATGCGCGGGTATTTACCAGCGATTGACCACGTCATAAAGTATGGCGTCCAATCTATGTATTTACGCAAAGTAGCAATTGATACGTTTTTAAACTCGATCACGCCGAGCTTTTTAGGCACTGGTGGCGTGTAGTTATCCCAATCAAGCTTTGCTGCGTTATCGCGGGCACGCTGAATAGTAACAGGCTTAGAGCGAGGTTTTTTACGCGCTTGTTGCTCGCGTACTTTTACATATTCAGCTTGGGTTTTTTCTAAAAAACTAGGCTTATGCTCTTTTGATAATAAATTAGATACTACACCTACCGCACGGCTGGCATTACTTACATACACTACGCCTTTGTCATATTGCGGCTCAATTTTTACTGCGGTGTGCGCTTTAGAAGTAGTAGCACCACCAATTAGTAGCGGAAGTTCAAAACCACGGCGTTTCATTTCTTTTGCTACGTGTACCATTTCGTCAAGCGATGGGGTAATTAAGCCCGACAACCCAATAATATCAGCTTTTTCGTCGATGGCGGTTTGCAGTATTTTATCAGCAGGTACCATTACGCCTAAATCAATAACTTCGTAGTTATTACATTGTAGTACCACGCCTACAATATTTTTACCTATGTCGTGTACGTCGCCTTTTACGGTCGCCATTACTATTTTACCGTTAGTTGAACCTTCTTCTTTTTCAAGCTCAATGTATGGGTCTAGGTAGGCCACGGCTCGTTTCATTACGCGCGCCGATTTAACCACTTGTGGTAAAAACATTTTACCTGCGCCAAATAAATCACCTACCACGTTCATGCCGTCCATTAACGGCCCTTCAATTACGTGAATAGGTTTAGCTGCTGCGGCGCGGCATTCTTCGGTATCTTCATCTATGAATGTAGTAATACCTTTAACAAGCGCGTGCTCAAGGCGCTTTGCAACAGGCCATGTGCGCCACTCTAAATCTTCTACTCGCTCGGCTTGCGCCATACCTGAATACTTAGGTGCAAGCTCTACTAAACGCTCGCCTGCGCCTGAGTCGGTGTTAAGTATTACGTCGGTAACGGCTTTACGTAATTCTTCTGGTATATCATCGTAAACGGCTAGTTGCCCCGCATTTACAATACCCATGTCCATACCCGCTTTTATGGCGTGATATAAAAACACCGAGTGAATAGCTTCACGTACGGGGTTATTACCCCTAAACGAAAACGATACATTTGATACACCGCCCGACACTTTACAGTGCGGCAAATTTTGTTTAATGCGGCGTGTGCCTTCAATAAATTCTACGGCGTAGTTGTCGTGCTCTTCAATACCGGTGGCTACGGCAAATATATTAGGGTCGAATATAATATCTTCTGGCGCAAAGCCAATGTCTTCTACCAATATTTTATAACTGCGCGCACATATTGCGAACTTACGGTCTGCCGTGTCGGCTTGCCCGTCGGTATCAAACGCCATTACAACAGCGGCTGCACCAAAGCGTTTTATTATTTTAGCTTGGCGAATAAACGGCTCTTCGCCCTCT
The DNA here is from genome assembly GCF_002836695.1 of Pseudoalteromonas sp. 78C3. Taxonomy (NCBI): domain Bacteria; kingdom Pseudomonadati; phylum Pseudomonadota; class Gammaproteobacteria; order Alteromonadales; family Pseudoalteromonadaceae; genus Pseudoalteromonas; species Pseudoalteromonas sp. 78C3. Next base: position 3,276 of record NZ_PJAV01000104.1, on the reverse strand, counting down.
TTTAGCGATATTGAGTTAACAATTGCCTTGCCTTGAATACACTTTAAGCCTGCTTCTATTACTTCCCATTTTGAGGAGTCGACCATAATTGGTACGCGAGAAATATCAGGCTCTGAGGCTATTAAGTTTAAAAACTTAACCATGGCGGCTTTTGAATCCAACATGGCTTCGTCCATGTTTATGTCAATAACCTGTGCGCCGTTTTCTACTTGTTCGCGTGCAACTGTTAGCGCGGCTTCAAAGTCTTCTTCCATGATTAAACGTTTAAACATGGCAGAACCCGTTACATTGGTACGTTCGCCGACATTAGTAAATACTGCTATTTGTTGGGTCATGCTGGCTCCTTAATTTAAGTTACAGGCTTCAAGGCCTGATAAACGCATGCGTACTTCAAGCTCTGGCAGTTGGCGTGGTTTAACGCCCGCTAAACCTTTTGCAAAAGCGCGAATATGCGCAGGCGTGGTGCCACAGCATCCGCCTACTATATTAATAAAGCCCGATTTACCCCAATCGATAATTTCGGTTGCCATATCGCCCGCTTCTAAGTCGTATTCACCAAACTCATTTGGTAAGCCCGCATTAGGATGTACCGATGTAAAGGTTTCGCACACGCGCGATAACTCTTCTACATACTGGCGCAGTAAATCAGGACCAAGCGCACAGTTTAGACCAATTGAAATAGGCTTAATATGGCGAATAGAATTATAAAATGCTTCGGTTGTTTGCCCCGAAAGCGTACGGCCAGAGGCGTCGGTAATAGTACCCGAAATCATAACTGGTAATTTACGACCTGCTTGTTCAAAGGCTTCTTCTACGCCAAACGAGGCGGCTTTTGCGTTAAGGGTGTCGAATATAGTTTCGATTAGTATTAAATCGGCGCCGCCTTCCATTAATGCAAGTGTTGATTCAATATACGCAGTAACCAGCTTATCAAAGGTGACATTTCGGTAACCCGGATCGTTTACGTCTGGCGAAATTGAACACGTTTTAGATGTCGGCCCTAAAACACCGGCTACATAACGCGGTTTTTCTGGCGTTTTAGCCGTAAATTCATCACAAATGGCGCGTGCTAATTTAGCCGACTCTAGGTTTATTTCACGGCTTAGGCTTGCCATGTCGTAATCTTCCATCGAAATAGTGGTCGAGTTAAACGTGTTGGTTTCGATAATATCGGCGCCCGCTGATAAAAAACCACGATGAATGTCAGTGATTAAATTGGGCTTGGTTAGGCTTAATAAATCGTTATTGCCTTTAATTAATACATGCCAGTCTTTAAAACGCTCTCCGCGATAGTCTTCTTCTTCTAGCTTATGATCTTGGATCATGGTGCCCATAGCGCCATCTAAAATTAAAATGCGTTCTTTTAATGCGGCACTTATTTCGGCTTGCTTATTATTTGTAGGCGCGTTATTCGGCATAGTTGTTAGTCCTCACGTCTTGGCTAACTAAATTAATATCATACGGTGTGGTTTGGTACACGTAGTAATTTAACCAGTTCGAAAAAAGTAAAAAAGCATGGCTTTGCCACGTTTTTGAAGGTTGTTTGGTTGCATCGTCATCCGGAAAATAATTTTCGGGTTTTGGTGCATTAGGGCTTTTTTTACAATCGCGGTCGTATTCTGCTTTTAGCGAGTCGGCGTCGTACTCTGGGTGACCGGTTATAAACACTTGGCTACCCGATTTATTTTTAAGTAAGTAAGCCCCTACTCGCTCAGAACCAGCCAGTACAACTAGCTCATCGCAGGCGTTTATTTTATTTATATCAATGTGGCCATAACGCGAGTGCGGTACTAAAAAGGTGTCGTCGAACCCGCGAGTCAGTGCGCCGTGATCAAAGTAACATTGGTGGGTAAATACGCCACACAGTTTGTCGTCTTTTAAATCGCGTTTTAAATTGTAACGGTGATATAACGCTGCATGTGCTGCCCAGCAAGAAAATAACGTAGAGGTAACATGTTGCTCAGCCCAATCAATAATAACCTTTAGCTCATCCCAATACGCTACATCGTCGTATTCTAAATGGGCAAGTGGCGCACCGGTTACAATTAACGCATCGTAATTGTTGTCTTTAACCTCAGAAAAATAACGGTAAAAGGTATCAAGGTGCTCTTCTGAATTACTGCTACTGCGGTGAGTGTCGAGGCGCAGTAGTTCTACGTTTACTTGCAAAGGCGAGTTGGCAAGCAAACGAATAAACTGAACTTCGGTTTCTACTTTATTAGGCATTAAGTTTAAAATAGCCAAACGCATTGGGCGTATTTCTTGCGTTTTTGCACGTGTTTTTGGCATTACAAATACGTTTTCTTGACGTAAACGTGCAATAGCCGGTAACTCGTCTTTTACTGTAATTGGCATATTTTTACTCCTGCTCATAAAAACCGAAAGTTAATTATGAACTGAAAGTAAAAAATATCAACCTCTAGATGTATAGATGTCTAAATGAAATTTATTCATTCTATTAAATTAGGATTTACCGAGATGGTGTGTATGAGGAAAAATGCCTTTATTATAAAATAAGCAGCTTTAATATTTTGAAGTAACGCTACTAAAAACGAGTAGCGCATATACAGTTAAAAACGGTAAACCACAGATAAATTAAGTGCGTAAATATCGCCTTCATCTGTATCAAAATATTGGTATTCAGCGCTTAATTGCCAGCGTTGAGTTAACCTAAAGTCAACGCCAGTTCCGTAAGTTACGCCGCCTTCGTCGTAGTTTTGCTCAGTTATTAACGTAGAATTTGTATCTGTACCAGTTATTGATTCTGCAAGGTTTTTTAAGTCGCCTTCATTGTAACTTAATTTATTTCTACCATAGCCACCAAATAAAAACACATCAGCTCGAGATGAAATTGGATAATTAGCTTTTACAAATATACTTGTTTGCAAATCAAGGCTTGAATCGATTTCGCTCTTAATGAATTCTGAGCTAAGCGAACCGTCCTGTGGGTTCTGAGTGTAAACAATTCCGTTTAGAGGAGTTGACTCATCATTTAACCCAAAACCTATACGCCCTTCTAATGCAAAGTATCGCGAAAACTGATATCCAAACCGGCCATAAAGCGTTGTAAACTGTATGCTATCACTCTCGTATACATCAATTTGCGTAGACCCTATCCCTATTCCTTGGTAATAACCATTTACATGGAGTATGTCTGCTTGGCTCGAAAATGAGTATAAACCTAAAAGTAATGCCCCTAACTTTGTAACTATTTTCATGTTCATTCCTTTAAATCTTTGTAATATTTAATAATATGATGTCTAACAACAAACTAAG
>NZ_PJAV01000103.1:0-26365 GCF_002836695.1 Pseudoalteromonas sp. 78C3 | reverse complement strand
TCAATAAATTTCTGTTGTTTAAATCTATTTATTCAATTTATAACAATATGATTTTTAATAATAATTAAAGTGCAAAAAAGGAAGTCTTTGTATGTTTTTTAAAAAAAGTCAGTTAGCTATTTCATTAGCGTTTACGCTAGGCCTTGTTGGATGTGGCGGCGGTGGCGATGATAAAGTGGTCGTTGTAGAGCCAGTTGTAGCCAAGCCTGACCCTATAAAAGTAGACCCCGTAGAAGTTAACACTATCTCACTCACTGGTAAGGTTATTGATGGCTATGTATCTGGTGCAATAGTATGGCTAGATATTGATGGCGATGGTACTTTTGATGAGCAAACAGAACCTTCTGTAGTCTCTGAAGAATCGGGTAATTATAGTTTTAATTTTACAGAAGAGCAGGCGCTGTGTGTGCCGTATTCAACTATGTATGTTGATGTACCGGTTGGTGCAATTGACGAGGACTTAGGAGAGGTAACACAAGCGTATCAAATGTCATTTCCGCCCTCAATTGAGGCTTTGACTGATGAAGATATTCGAAATATATCTCCTTTAACAACCGTTATTTGGGAACAGTTGAGCCTTCAATTACAAAAAAGTGGTAACAATAATTTAAGTTGTGATGCACTTAAAGAAAATACTGAGTTACTTGCAAACCTTCAAAGCGAAATAACAAATGTTATGCAAAACTTGGTTGCGCATTATAATTTGTCGACAGAGCAAATTTACTCAGATTTTATTGCCACTAGTGACAGTGATGCTTACGACAGAGCACAAGCAATTGTTAAGGGACTAAAAGCGGCCTATAAATTTAAGCAAGAGCTAGATGCTCAGTATCCTGATGTAGAAGAAGTAAGAGCAGTGATTTACCAGGACACAGCAAAAGATGCAGAGTATGGATTTGAAAATGCATGGTACCGCGATAAAGTTATTTTTGCAGGCGCTGAACTTATTTATGAGCAAGTAAAGCTTCAAAATACAGACGAACTCGACAAAATTGACGTTATTTTGTCTCGATTGGATTCAACAGATACGCCTTGGGGCGAAGAATCGTTAAATGGAAAATTAACAGTTAGAGACGATGTTTCCATTAACGCCGATCGTACTTACCGATGCTCTAGCATTGAGAACGTTAGTTTTGAGCAAAGCAATGTGCTTTATGGCGTTGATAATACAAGCCCATCGGTTAACTTCCCAACAGCAGATGAATGCGTTAGTGCTAATTTAGATGCACCGTTCGAGCGAGGTTTTAGCATTAGCTATACTGAGTCAGGATCGTTTTACCAAACTGACTTTGCCTTTAGAGAGGAAAATGCCGACTTTCAAACATTATCTGATTGGGTAAATGTTAAAGACAAAGCTGCTGATTTAGACACTCAAGATTTAGTTACTGTACTCGCTGCTATGCCTTATAAGTTTGATGACGAAACATCTATTGATGCTAGCTTTTGGCGTAAATATAAAACCACAGATAATGTACGTATTACAAAAACGATTGAAGGGAAATGGTTTAGAGATACCCGCCGAGAAGATGGAACAATGGTGCATGAGTGCGGTGAAAATGGTGTTGACTGGGTGCAATGCGAATAATTTAAAAAGCACTTTGATAAATATTAGCTTAATGCCAGTCAGTTAATAACTGACTGGCATTTTTTTGTTTGAAAAAGCTTACTTTTATGTGCGGTTATAACTGTATACCTTATGAACTTTATTTTTAATCTGTTTTTTACTCGGGTTTACTGTAAAATTACTGGGTTAACATTTGTTAAGCAATGCTTACAATTGTTATTGCTCATTAAGTATTTAAACTAATTTAAGTAGAGCTTATGATTTTTTATATTATAGGGTTAAGTTTACTTGTTATTATTTTATGCGTTGCACTTTATGTAATTTACAGCAACGTACATAAAAGTCGGGTAAGAAAATCCAAAGAATACAACGTACTGTTTGATAAAGACACGATAGTGGATGATTTAATCACTCAACTAACAGAAAAAAATCAAACACAAGAAAACCAAGATAAAACAGCTAAAGGTAAAGAAGAAATCCTTGCAACATTTGTTGAGTTACATCGCTCTGGTAGCTTTTGCGCACATTTGAGTGAACAGGAAATTATTTACTTTGTTAAAAAGAAATTAAACATGGAGAGTAATAAAAATGGATAGCGAAAAAGCAGTCCCAGCAGTTAAAAGTGACTCATTTATGAGTCGGTTTGGTCGTCGTAATGTAATTGTTGTTTCATCAATTGTTGTTGTATTAGCCGTAATTGCAACGCTTACATCGCAAGTTGTTTCGTGGAATGAAGCAGATGAGCGCTTAGTACATCAATCGGCTTTTACAGGTAACTTAACCGTAATAAATCAAGCCGGCCCTTATTTAAAAGCGTTTGGTACTACATCGGCTTATAAAAAAGTAATTTCGATTAACTTTACGGGCGATGCCGGTGCAACAGCAAGCGCAATTGTACCGCTAATACCAATTCGATTTTTAGACACTACAACGGGTGGCGCACGAGGTGTTTCTCGTTTTAGATTGCCAGGCAATGTACCTGCAGCTGAATCGGGTGCTCTACGTGGTTTACTTAAAATACACGAAGAGTTTGGTTCACAAGAAACATTAATATCTAATTTATTAATGCGCGCAACCACTGAAAATGTAAAAGCGTCGGCGCGTATGATGTCGGTAGAGCAACATTACTCTGGTGGTAATGGTCAATTAAGCCAAGATTTTGCTGATCAATTAACCAACGGTATTTTTGTTACTGAACAAATTATTAGTACGGGTGAGCGCGATAAATCTGATGATTTAGGTAATTTAAGTAAACAGCAGCGCGTCACTATTAATATTAAAATGGATGATGAGGGTAATACACTGCGTAACGCACCTATTTTAGGCGCTTACGGTATTACAGTAGTTGATGCCAGCATTATTGATATTGACTACGAAAGCAAAGTAAATGCTCGCCTTGAAGCCCAAAAGCAAGCAGCTGCTGATGAAGCACTAGCGCGTCAAAATCTTAAAAAAGCTGAGCAACAAGCACGTACTGAAGTGGCTTTAGGTGAACAAGCAATTGCTAAGCAACGTGCTGAATCTGAAAAGCTAAAAATAAAAGAGCAAATTGATGCTGAGCGAATTAAGGCAAATGCCATTATTTCTGCGCAGCAACGAGTGGCTGTAAAAGCGGAGCTTGCAAAAGAGCAAGAAGAGATTTTAAAGCAACAACGTTTAGAAGCATTAGGTATGGACGTTTTAGCTGAGGCTCGTTTAAGAGCTAAGTCTGCTGCACTTGATCCAAAGTATGTATTTGATGAAACGCTAAAAGCAGAAGTTAAAATTCAAACTGCTTTATTTACAAGCTTAGGTAATAGCCGTTTAGTGCCTGAAATTGTAATAGGCGCAGGCCAAGGCGAGCAAAGTAATGGCTCTGAATTTATGCGTTTATTAGCCGCCGATGCTGCATTAAGTCTTAAAAAGCGTTTGGAAAAAGAGAAAAAATAAATAATTACTAAATATATAAACAATATTGAGGCTTAGCCTTTAAATACTTAGCCTTTAAATATTATATAAACAATAAAAACGCTGGCCAATAAGCATTGGTCAGCGTTTTTTATTGTGCGTATTTTGCTATTGTACTGTTTAGGTAAGCTTTGTGACTTATTAAACATGTATTTAGGTAATAAAAGGTAAATAGTGAGCAGTTATGGATTCGAACAGTAATCAGTTTATTTTAGATTTAGGGCAAGAGCATATTACCATTCAGCGACGATATGAAGCGCTGGGAGCGTTTAACGACTTTTTGATTGCTGTTTGGTTTTTAATTGGCAGTTTTTTCTTTTTAAATGACTCACTAATAGAAAGTGGCACATGGCTGTTTATAGCGGGCAGTGCTCAATTACTTATAAAACCTGTTTTGAAATTGATCAGCTTAGTGCATGTTAGTCGGGTATTTCATTCAAATAAAACTCCATAAATAAAACCATAAATACGACTCATGATGAGTTCAGTTATTATGGCTAATAATTTACCAGTATAAGTTATTTAAATATCAAGGATTGAAAAGTGAAAGTACTTAAGTGGATTGCAATTGGAATAGCTACTTTATTAATTATAGGCTTACTAATTCCCGAAAAAATAATGATTCCGGTACAAGGTGCCACAAGTAAAGATTGGAACCATAACACGTTTTGGTACGAGCCTTGGGGTAGGTCGGGTGTGCACAAAGGAATTGATATTTTTGGCACAAAAAATACCCCCGTAGTTGCCTCAACAAGCGGTGTTGTTATATTTGCAGGTGAGTTAACTCGCGGTGGTAAAGTGGTTGCGGTGCTTGGGCCTAAATGGCGCGTGCATTACTTTGCACATTTAAATGACTACTCGGTAAGTACAGGTGATGTGGTAAGCATAAACAGTCAAATTGGCTTACTGGGCGATACCGGAAATGCCGCAGGAAAACAACCTCATGTGCATTATTCTATTTTATCGTTAGTGCCCATGCCGTGGCTTTTTACAATGCAAAACCAAGGGTGGAAAAAGATGTTTTTTTTGAGCCCACATAAAAAACTCACTGCTAAATGATTACTTCATTATTTATAAATGACCTTGTGTAAATAATAGTTTTAGCTGTTTAAGTAAGGTATTTAACAGCTAAAATTAGTTAATAAGTAAGCGTGTATTTAAGCTAAAAATTAGCCTGCAACAGGTGTTTTACCCGCGCGAATATTTTTAATGCTTTTAATAAACATATAAATACAGGTAGTGATTAAACAGCCTGCTAAATAAAACACAATACTGTTGGGTGCATCAGATAAATTTGCAGCAAGCATAGGGCCAAATACTGAACCAATACTGTAACTGAGCAGCATAACCTCAGTTGCCGAGACTATTTTAGCCATTGGCAGTGAGTCACACGCAAGTGTTATAGCAATCGGGTAAAGTGCAAAGCTGCACGCGCCTAATATTAAGTAGCTCACTATTAATCCTGCTAAAGTGTTTGCTTGTAATATACCCACAGCACCGGCTGCGCCTACTAAACAAAACATACCCATCAATAAGCTTTTTTCAAGCCGAGTAGATAAGTAACTCACAAGCGGCTGCACGACCATGCCGCCTAAAATAATAACCGCCATAAGTGTCCCTGTGTACTGAGCTTGATCAGCCTGCGCTGAAATATAAACCGGCATTAAGCCGTAAATAGGGCCCAGTAATAAGCCTGATGCTAAGCATCCGAGCATTGCAGGGTGGCTAAGTGTTTTTATTTCTTTTAGTGGTAGTTTTTCAAGGTGCTGTTTTTCGGGCTGACCTTTGGTTATTAATAAAGGGGCTAAAATAGCTAAAAATAATAACGAGGCTACAAATAAATAAGGCGTTGAACCTTCGGTGCCAAGCGGCCCTATAGCAAGCTGACCAACGGCGCTGCCCCCATAAAGTGAGGTCATGTATAAGCCCAAACGTTTAGCACGCGACTTTGCTGTATTGGTCATTAATAACCAAGACTCAACAACTACAAACACACCGGCAACAGCAACACCTGCTACAAATCGTGCAATTAACCAGTTAACGGTATTTGGCAGTGCAAGTTGTGCAAGCACACTTACTATTAATAAACTTAAAAATAATATAAATGCGAATCGATGACCAATTTTTACCACAATGCGCTCTATTGTGGTGGCGCCAATAAGTAAGCCAAAGTAAAAAATGCTCGCAAGCCAAGGCGCTAGGTTTTCATCGAGTTTAAATGCAGGTAACGACAGCGGAATAAGGCTCATTAAAAAGCCGGATGCGATAGCAAAAAATGACAGCCCTATAACAGGCGCTAAAGGGTTATTAGAGGTGCTTGTGGCGGCTAATTCGGCCATTTGTGTTTATCGACTCTTGAAGGTAAATAACCACTGTTTTAAAGTTTGAGAGGTTACTTTAATAAAAAAATTTGCGCGAATTTAGAGCCAAATTAAAAATAAGTAAAGTGATATTTTATTAAACAATATAAATAAACTTTAAAACGATCGTTTTGGTAAATTATCGGATCTATTATGCTTTTTATTGTAGTTTTTTCATGTGGATATTGTTTTATATTTGTGAGCATTTATTAGGGCGTGTTGATCTTTGTGGATTGAAATTTGTTCAATCTAGGGGCGATTTAATCGCGGCGCGAGGTTTGTAACCTAGCGGGCTAAGTAAAAACCGAGCAACAAAGAGTTAATCGTCCCTAGAAAGAACCCAAAGGGCAGCGCATGTTTGGCATTTATGCTGCGTTATCGCCTATTTATGGGGAATAACCACACTACATAGGCTCTGCCTTGCTTGAATACCAAACAGTCTGCTGCAAAATTAATCACGAAAGGTCAACACGCCCTAATGTTAAACCCTATGTAGAATAGGGTTTAACAGGTTTTTAAAGTGATAAAATTAGCACTTATTTGTTTATTGCATTACTAGTGCAAGGTGGTGATATAAACCAATACCAACAATCACATTAAACGGAAAAGTTACACCGAGAGAGCTCAGCATAGCAAGACCAATATCGGCTTTAGGTATTGCCGCTTTTATTGCAGCGGGCGCGGCTATGTAAGAGGCGCTGGCCACTAAACTGCCCAATATAACTACCGAGCCTAATTCTAAATTTAAAAGTGTGCCTACTGCTGTGCCAATCGTGCCTAGAAATAGCGGGGTGACAATAGCAAATACCGCTAGTTTCCAATGTTTCCAAGGGATAGGACGAAGAGTTTGCGCGGCGACTAAACCCATTTCTAGTAAAAATAATGCCAGTACAACTTTAAAGCTACTTGTTAAAAGGCTCGTTACTTGGCTACCTTGCACCGTGCCGTACATCATACCGATAACCACGCCGCCAACGAGTAAAATCACACTTTTGTTCGTGAGAGTTTCGTGCCAAAGCGCCTTTAACGACAGCTCATTGTTTTGGCTGTTTTCTTTATCAAGCTTTCGGTAAAGCAATAAACCAACAATGATTGCAGGAAGTTCTAGCATCACTAAATACAAGGTGACTTCTGCGCCTACTACCAACTTAGCTGACTCGGCATAGGCGAGTGCAACAGCAAATGTACCTGCACTCACTGAGCCGTAATGTGCGGCAATACTGGCGCTATTAGCAACAGAGAGTTTAATCACGTATTTTAAAATAGGGTAAAGCATGAGGGGTATAAGTGCGCCAAGTAGCATTACCGATCCCATTTCGGGCAGTAGTTGCCAGCTTAAGTTCCCATGGAGCACCATACCGCCTTTTAAGCCGATGGTTAACATGAGCAATAAGCTTAATGTGTCGTAGGTGGCTTTTGGAATGGCAAGATCAGAGCGTAAAACACCCGCGACTAATCCTAAAATAAAAAACATAACAACAATATCTGGCACTGGCTTTCCTTACTAGGTGGTAAATTAAGTGGCGCTATTGTAGATAAAACTTTGTATAGTAAATAATAAAATAAATACGCGTTACATATAGGTATTTATCTATGGATCGTTTGCTATGTAGCTATTATTAGATAAAGATTATGAGGTTGGTATGGATTTACGACATATATCGTTTAGGTTGCTAGAAGTATTTATGAGCGTGGTTAAAACGGGTTCAATAAGCGAAACCGCAAGGCGCTTACACCTAACGCAGCCAACGGTATCGCTACAAATAAAGCGGCTGCAAGAAGCAGTAGGCGAGCCATTACTCCTTATACAACAGCAAAAGTTACACGTGACCGATGCAGGGCTTGAGCTATTTAAAACATGCCAACAGGTATTTGGGCATTTTGACGATTACCAAGATTTTTTAACCGAGCTTAATGGCGGAGCACGCGGCCGTTGTAAAATTGCCATGGTTAATACCGCGCAATATATTTTACCAAAACTGCTTGGCCCTTATAGTAATTTACATCCCCATGTTGAGCTTCCGCTTGAGATTGGTAACAGGGCAGAGGTGCTTGATAGGTTTGAGCGAGGGGAGGACGATATTTATGTATTTAGCCACCCGCCGTCGCTTGAACACGCACAAGCTGCGCGCTTTTTGCATAATCCACTGGAATTTATAGTGCCGCTAAATCATCCGTTAGCTCACGTAAAAGCCGTTAAATTAACTGATTTAATGCAGTATCGCTTTTTACTACGAGAAAATGGCTCAGCAACACGTATGTTATTTGAAAGCGAGTTGCAAAGCCGAGGCTTAGTGCTGAGCGATAGCGTACAAATGGCGAGTAATGAAGCAATACGTGTCGCGGTTGCATCGGGGATGGGCATTGCGGTTTTATCACGCCATGTACTTGCAACAGACGATACAAGTTTTAAAATTTTAAACGTAACCGATACTCATTTAGCGAGTCATTGGTATTTTGTAATGCGAACAGATAGGCACATATCGCATGCTGCACGTAACTTTTTAAAGTTTGCGCAGCAGCACGTAGAGCAATATTTAGGTACGCAGTGGGTGCGTAATGAGTTACATAACTTAGATTTAAACTAGGTTTAAATTAGGTTTAAAGTTAATTAATGTCGGGTGTTGAGTCTCTTAAAATAAGCTTTGGCTGAAACACGTGCTTTACTGTTATGCCGCTTTTTTTGTAAATGTCTTTAAGCACTAAGTTAGCCGCAGCTCGGCCCATTTCGGGAACTGGGTTATCTATTGTAGTCAGTGTTGGGTAGAGATAATTGGTAAAAATTACGTTATCGAACCCAATAATGGCTAAATCTTTTGGCAGGTTAAAACCGTGTTCGCGGGCGTATTTCATAGCACCCGATGCCATTTCGTCATTGGCGCATACAAGCGCGGTTATTTGCGCTTTATTTTGAATAAAATGCCTTAAGCCGTCGCTTCCGCCGGTTTCTTTAAAGTCGCCTATGTAAAATAGCTTTTCGTCAAAGGTTAGGTTGTACTCTGCTAGGGCTTGTTTGTGACCTTTTAAACGATTTGACGCATCTTCTTTAAACTGCGGGCCTGCTATGTACGCAATGTTTTTATGACCTTTGTTGATCATGGCTTTAGTGGCTAAGTAGCCGCCCATTACGTTGTCGAGGCTAATGCAGTTTTCTTCAATTTCTTTAACGTAGCGGCTCATTAGGTAAATAGGGGTTTTACCTTTACTTAACTCAATTAGGTACTCGTTTGATACCGCTTCTACGTGGGCAATAATAGCGTCGCAATTACGGCCTATTAAAAACTCAAAGCCGCTTTTTTCTTTTTTCTCGTCACTGTGCCCAGGCGTAATAATAACGTGTTTACCCGCAATACGAAGATGCTCTTCAATGGCTGACATCATTTGACCAAAAAACGGACCATCCAACTCAGAAACTAAAATACCGACGCTGTTTGTAGTGCTAGACGCCAAAGAGCGTGCAATAGAACTTGGCTGATAGCCTAGCTCTTTCATTGCTTCTAATACCTTTTTTTTAGTTTTTTTGCTTACGTAATCGTTGTCGTTAAGTACCCTTGAAACAGTTGATAAAGACACACCTGCCATTTCTGATACTTGATAAATTGTCGCCATTGATGTCCTAGCTTATATGTGTTTTTACTCGCGCTTTATAAAAATATAAAGCGCGAAGGGTCATTAAAAGTTAATTTACACATTACTGCGTCTAATTGCTAAGTCTTCTGTTATTTTTTGCGTCATCGCTGAGGTTAGTGGATAAATAAGCATCAATGCGGCGCCTAAAAAAGCAAATGCGGCAGGTATCCAGCTCATAAGTAACTGCATACCAGGTAGGGCTTGCGTAATTGTTAGCTCATCCATACCGTTATAGCCGTAGCCTGCAAGTACCACTAATACTAATGCACCTGCAAAACCACCACCGGTTTTTTGTACAAATGTACCTGCAGAATAAATAAGGCCTGTAGCGCGGCGTTTGTTTTTCCACTCTGAATAATCGGCTGAATCACCAAGCATACTAAAAAATAATGTTGGCATCATCGCGGCAAAAAATTCAGCAGCGCAACCAAAGGTAAATACAGCAATAAGGTTATCACTAGGTACCCAGTAAAATGCAGTAGTGAGTATGCCGCTTAGCATTAATGATGCTATAAATAGGTTTCGTTTACCCATAATTTCGGCCAGTTTACCTGTGGCAAGTGCGCCTAATATAGATACAACCAATAAGGCTATAAAGTATTGCCCAGCCATGAGTTCATTGGCTACGTGGTACTTAAAGTAGTACGCAATTACACCGTATTTTATGCCATTAAACATCATGGTTAAAAAACCAATGCCAAGTAATACCAACCAAGGTTTGTTGGTCAGAAGATCAACCATGTCGCGCTGTGATCCCGTTAAGCTTTGCTTATCTTTATTGAGCAATTTTTTAATAACGAATGTCATTGCAGCCATAACAAGGGCAAAAAATATGCCGCTGTATAAATCGCGGTAATAAAAAAACAGGGTAGTAGCAAGCAAAGGTAGGATTATAAATGGCAGGCTTTTGGTTAAATCAAACAACTCTGATTTTAAATTGCCTTCATTTGAGGCGTGCGGTGTTACACGCTCTTTGGTGGTCGCAAACGTTATAATCATTAAAATAATAAGTAAGCTGGCAAATAGGTACATAGTAAGCTGATAGCCTTTGGCATCGTCGCCGCCACCAAAAAAAGCTACTAGCTCAGGTAAAAAACCCATAACCAATAAGCCACCAGTAAACGCACCTGCAAACCTAAAACCAGAGAGCTTTGTGCGCTCTGTATCGTCTGGTGTCATTACGCCCATAAGTGCCGAGTAGGGCACGTTACTTACGGTGTAAGCAAGCGTTAAACCTATATAAGTTACGTAGGCATAAATAAGTTTGTTGGTGGTGCTAAAGTCGGGTGTAGTAAAACACAACACCATAAACAAGCCCAAAAACGGTGCCGAGTAGAGTATCCACGGTCGAAACTTACCAAAGCGCGACTGCGTTCTGTCGGCAATCATACCCATAATAATGTCGGTTACGCCATCAGATAGCCTTACCACCAAAAACAACATGGCAGCGGCGGCTGCCGATATGCCAAATGTATCGGTGTAAAACACCGCTAAATAAGCAAGCGCGCCGCGCCATACTAAGTTAGCGCCGGCATCGCCCATGGCGTAACCGACTTTTTCGTATAAAGGGAGTTTGTTCACAGTGTGTGTTCTTATTGTTATAAGCCGATAAATTATCGGCTAGTTATTAGGTTACTGTACGCTTTACCGCTGGCTTTAACAGCTCGTTTTTGTGTGTTGTAGTCTACGTGTACTATTCCAAAACGTTTTAAATATCCTTCAGCCCATTCAAAGTTATCCATTAGGCTCCACGCAAAGTAACCATCTACTTTAACGCCTTGCTCTGCTGCGTTATGCAGGGCATTTAAATGTTCGTGGTAATATTCAATACGGTCGATATCTTTTACTTCACCGTCTTTAAATTCGTCAGCCATGGCTGCACCGTTTTCGGTAATATAAATAGGTGGTAGGGTGTATTTTTCGTTTAACGATACAAGTAATTCTGTAAGCGCTTTAGGGTAAATTTCCCAGCCAATATCGGTCATTGGCGCTTTATGTGGCAGCTCATGGTAAAAGTCGGTTTCGCTTGCTTGATAATGCATGCGGGTATAAAAGTTAACCCCTAGGTAATCTAGCGGTTGAGCAATTATTTCCATATCGCCATCTAAAATATCAGGGCGGTGGGCTTTAGGTAATTGCTTAATAATATCAGGGTATTTACCTTGCATTACAGGCTGCATGTACCATTGGTTTATATAGTCATCAGCAAATGCAGTGGCTTTTAAATCTTCTTCACTTTGGGTAACGGAGTAACAAGGCGTAAAGTTAAGTACAATACCGTTTAGCGTATTTGGGCTATTTTTAGCAAGTACTTGCATAGCTAAACCGTGACCTAGTAATAAGTGGTGCGCGGCTTTACGACCAAATTCGCGGCCTACTATGCCAGGCGCATGTACGCCAATTTCGTAACCTAAGTAAGAGCTACAAAAAGGTTCGTTTAAGGTGGCGTAAGAGTGCACACGTTCCCCAAATGCTTTGGTAATTAAATCTGCGTAATGGGCAAATTCGTAAGCGGTGTTACGGTTTAGCCAGCCACCTTCGTCTTCAATGTGTTGTGGTAAATCCCAGTGGTATAGCGTTACAAAAGCTTTAATGTTACGGCGTTTTAATTCATCTAAAATGTCGGTATAAAACTTAACGCCTGTCGGGTTTAAGTGACCGCTTTTAGTCATTACGCGTGGCCACGAAATAGAAAGTCTGTAAGCGTCTACACCTAATGACTCAATTAGGTTTATATCGTCTTTCCAGCGAGTGTAGTGCTCGCAGGCTACGTCGCCATTTGAATTATCGACTATTTTGCCTTCTTTACTGCAAAAGGTATCCCAAATACATGGCAAGCGATCAGCTGCGCCGCCTTCAATTTGAAATGAGGCCGTAGCTACACCATAAGTAAAATTTTTGGCTAAAAGTGGTGAGCCACTAGGTAAAGATAATTGTTTCATTAAGAGAAAACCTCTGCTTCTTTGTAGTAAATTTTGCTTTTATTTATAGTTTATAAATTGCATTAATGGAAGCGCTTCCATATTTAATTTGATTAATCACTAAGGATGGTATTTAATAACTTTAAGGAAGCGCTTCCATATTTAGGTTAGTGGCTATTGTTAAGCAGGTCAATAGTTAAATTTAAATAACAAATAGGCGTTTCACAAAAACACACTGACACAACACAGGGCTATAAAAATGAAAAAAAGCTTAAACACTAACAGGTTACGCATGCTCCCCATTTTAATAGGAGGATTATGCGTTTTAAGTGCGTGTAATAAACAAGAGATTAACGCAAATAATAGCCAAGGCGCCGTAGCCAAAAAGGCTGAGCATGAGCAAGGTGATTTATCACTTTGGCCAACGCTTAAAAGTAAGGTAGTGAAAACGCCTGAAATTGAAAATACGATTGCACAGTATTTAAAAACAATGACGCTTGAACAAAAAGTAGCGCAGATGATCCAACCTGAAATTCGCGATATAACTGCTGCAGACATGCGCAAATATGGTTTTGGTTCGTATTTAAATGGCGGTGGCTCGTTCCCGAATGCTAATAAACATGCAACGCCTGCAGATTGGATAACGCTTGCTGAGAGCATGTATCAGGCATCAGTTGATGACTCAATTGATGGCAGTAAAATTCCGACCATGTGGGGCACCGATGCCGTACATGGCCATAATAATGTGATTGGGGCGACGTTATTCCCGCACAATATTGGTTTAGGTGCTGCTAATAACCCCGCATTAATTGAGCGAATTGCAGCAGCTACTGCAATAGAGGTTATGGCAACAGGGATAGATTGGGTATTTGCACCGACTGTTGCGGTTGTGCGCGACGACCGATGGGGCCGAACGTACGAAGGCTACTCAGAAGACTCAAGCATAGTGCGTGAATATTCAGCCGCAATTGTAAACGGATTGCAAGGCAGAGCCGATGAAGACTTTTTAAGTGATAAACGCGTAATTAGTACCGTTAAGCACTTTTTAGGCGATGGCGGCACAGTAGATGGTGACGATCAAGGTGACAACATTGATAGCGAAGAGGTGTTATATAATATTCATGCGCAAGGTTATATAGGTGGCTTAACCGCAGGTAGTCAGTCGGTTATGGCATCGTTTAATAGCTGGAATGGTAAAAAAAATCACGGCAATAAATACCTACTTACTGATGTGTTAAAAACAAAAATGGGTTTTGATGGCTTTGTTGTAGGAGATTGGAACGGACACGGACAAGTTGCAGGCTGTACAAATGAAAGTTGCCCGCAGGCTGTTAATGCAGGGCTTGATATTTTTATGGTGCCAACGGGTGCTTGGAAGCCACTTTATGAAAATACAATTAAACAAGTAAAAGCGGGCACAATAACAATGGCGCGAATAGATGACGCCGTAGCACGTATTTTACGCGTTAAATTACGCGCGGGTTTATTTGATAAACCAAGCCCCGCAAATCGAAAATATTCAGGTAAATTAGAACTAATAGGTGCGCCAGCACATCGCGATATTGCCCGCCAAGCCGTACAAGAGTCGTTAGTACTGCTTAAAAACAACAATCATTTATTACCGCTTAACCCATCAAGCAATATACTGATTGCAGGCGATGCGGCCGATAACATAGGCAAGCAATCGGGCGGTTGGAGTATTACGTGGCAGGGAACTAATAATCAAAATGCAGATTTCCCTGGAGCAACGTCTATTTATGCGGGGCTAAAAACGCAAATAGAGGCTGCTGGCGGTAACGCTATTTTAAGCCCAACGGGTGAATTTAATACCAAACCCGATGTAGCCATTGTTGTATTTGGTGAAGAACCATACGCAGAGGGGCATGGCGATAAAGACAACCTTGAGTTTGAACGTAACAATAAACGTTCTCTTAAAATATTAAAAACATTAAAGCAGCAAGGTATTGCGGTGGTATCGGTGTTTATATCGGGCAGACCAATGTGGGTTAACAGCGAACTAAACGCGTCAGATGCATTTGTAGCAGCATGGCTTCCTGGCACTGAAGGACAAGGCATTGCAGATGTTTTATTAGCGGATGCAAGTGGGCAGGTACAATACGACTTTAAAGGTAAGTTGTCGTTCTCGTGGCCTAAATCGCCACTACAAACCGCAGTAAATAAGGGTGATGCTGATTACTCACCACTATTACCCTACGGCTTTGGCTTAACGTATAAAGATGAAAGTACGCTTGGCAATAATCTAAATGAAGACTCAGGTGTTGATATTAGTAACCTTGCGCCGCTATCTATCTTTAATGGCAGTTTTAAAACACCGTGGCGTTTGTTTTTAAATTCAAACAGCGAGCAGCACCAAGTAGCAAGTAACAGTGTAAAGCTCGGCAGCATTACTTATCGCACTGAAGACAAAGCGATTCAAGAAGATGCGATGCAATTTAATTTTGATGGCACTGCAGCCAGCTACATCGAAATTAATAGCAACTTTACCGAAGACAAAGTGGCCTACATTGAAGCAAATTCGGCCCTTAGCTTTAGCTATAAAGTAAACCAAATACCTAGCTCACAGACATACCTTGCAATGAAGTGCGAACAAGGTTGTGGTGGCGAGCTTGATATTACCAATGAGCTTAAAAATACTGATTTAAATACATGGCAAACCATGAGTATAGATTTAACGTGTTTTGCTAAAAAGGGCGTTGATTTTGCTAGAGTAATCAGCCCTTTTATTATTAAAACGGCAGGAGAGCTTAACGTTTCAGTTGCAGATATTAGCTTTGAACCACAAAGCGCTAAAAGCGCCGTGGTTAAGTGTGAATAATAGCGTGCTTATAAGTTAAGTTTATTGTGTGTTGTCTCAAAGCCCTAAGGGCGTGTTGATCTTTGTGGATTGAAATTTGTTCAATCTAGGGGCAATTTAATCGCGGCGAGAGGTTTGTAACCTAGTGGGCTAAGTAAAAACCGAGCAACAAAGAGTAAATTGCCCCTAGGCAGAACCCTACGGGCAGCGCATGTTTGGCATTTATGCTACGTTATCGCCTATTTGTAGGGAATAACCACACTACATAGGCTCTGCCTTGCCTAAAAACCAAACATACTGCTGGAAATTCAACCACCAAAGAACAACACGCCCTAGTAAGGGCTTTTTTTATGCTGGGCAATACTGCTTTAAAAACTCATGATGAGATGGTAATTGGCTGACGCGTTGCTCTATTTGTTGCTTAATACCGTGTAAAAAACGGGTGAGTTCTTCATCGCTCATCATGCTGGCTATTAAGTGATGTTGATTAGGCTCAATGCCTTGACCAAGCATAACTTGCACCCACGAATCGACTCTAAAAATGTCGCCATCGTCTAAAAATACACGGCCGGTTTGCTTAAACAAATCAATTTTATGTTGAAGTGTTTTTGGCACCTCCATCGCACTACAGTGTTGCCAAAACTCGCTGTCATCGCGATTAGTTACTTTGTAGTGCAGCACAATAAAGTCGCGAATATTTTCAATTTCGCTTTTAAGTTGTTTGTTGTATTCGTCAATGGCGTGATTGGTAATGCCATTAAACGGAAATAAACGCATAAAGCGAATAATACCCGACATAATTAAGTGAATGCTGGTGGACTCAAGTGGCTCTACAAAACCGCTAGCAAGGCCAAGCGCCAGGCAGTTTTTGTTCCAGCCTTTTAAGCGACGCCCTGTTTTAAATTTAATAATACGCGGTTCTGTAAGTGGCTCGCCCTCAATGTTATTTAATAGTAGCGCTTTGGCTTGTTCGTCGTCCATATATTGGCTGCAATAAACTAATCCGTTGCCTACACGGTTTTGCAGCGGTATACGCCATTGCCAGCCGTTTTTATGGGCAATAGAGCGGGTAAGTGGCAATACGGTCTCGCTGGTTGATTTTGTTTGCACCGCAATGGCGCTGTTACACGGTAGTAAATGCGACCAGTCTTCGTAGCCAGTATGTAATGCTTGCTCTATTAATAAGCCTCTAAAGCCGGTGCAATCAATAAAAAAGTCGCCGTTAATGTGCTCGCCATTATTTAAAGTAAGTGATTCTATATGGCCCGTTTTAGTGTTTTTTACTACTTTTTGTATTTTACCTTCAATGCGTTTTACACCTAATGGCTCTGAAAATTCACGTAAAAACTGCGCGTAACGCGTAGCATCCATATGGTAGGCATAGTTAATGGGATTTTGCTGATTAAACGCAAATTTACCGGCTTTAGCCGCTTGCAGCTCGTAGCAGTAATCGCCAAATGGGTTGTTTATTCCAAGTGCTTTACCTTGCAGCCAAAAGTGATGAAATTCACCCGCCCAACATTCTTTGCCCGTTGCGCCAAATGAGTGAATATAATGCGTGTTTTCATCGCCCCAGTTTTCAAAGCTAATACCTAATTTAAAGCTTGCTTGGGTGGCTTTCATATATGCTTGCTCGTTTATACCCAGCAATTTATGAAATGTACGAATAGGCGGAATTGTTGCTTCGCCAACACCCACAGTGCCAATATCGTCAGATTCAACAAGGGTTATGTTTATATTGTTACCAACTAGTTTAGCAAGTGCCGCTGCGGCCATCCAACCTGCAGTGCCGCCTCCAGTAATTACTACGTTTTTAACAGCGTTTGTTTTAGTCATTATGTGGCTGCCCATTATTTGATAAAAGGTGATTTAAAAGCGCGCGATTACTTGGCAGTCCATTTAAACACTGCGCTATTTTTTCGCGATTTTGCTGATAATAGTAATCCCCAGCACGTGGGTCGTTAAATGTATTTTGTGCAGATACTGTTTGTGTATTAAAGCCCATGCCATATAAAACGTATTGGTAACTGCTTGATGAAAACACTTCTTCGTTTTCAATAAAATCAAAGCGGCTAGGGGGCTGAAATTGCCAAAGTTTAAGTAAGTTTTGCAGGCGCTCGGGTGCGGTATTTAAATTACTAATATCTTGCCAATAGGAAGTGTCGTCGCGCTCGCTTAGCACATAATGTAGTTTTAAAAATTCAATAACACGCTGCCAACGCGTGCTAAAACGATCATTAAAACGCGTTTCAAGCTGGCTCATGTGGGTGCGGTTTTGCGGTAGTTGCTCGCTTATCATGCTAATTGAAAGTTCAACCATGGCAAGTGCTGACGCTTCAAGTGGCTCTAAAAAGCCAGCTGACATACCTACAGCAACACAGTTTTTAATCCAAAATTTTTGCCTGTAACCAGGGCTGAATTTTAATACGCGGTAGTTAAGTTGCCCTGCTTGTTGCTCACTGGTACTTTTAGCTATGTAGCTTTTTAGTGTATTTGTTGCGCTTTCATCACTTTGATAATTACTACTAAATACATAACCTGTGCCACGGCGTGTTGGCAGGGCTATATCCCAAATCCAGCCGTTACTTTGCGCTGTAGATAGCGTAGCAGAGGCAATTGGTTGATTGATGTGTGCATTAGGTATTTGCGCCGCAACAGCGCTGTTATTAAATAAAATATGATCTTGCGCTATAAACTCACTATTAAAATGCTCACCAATTAAACGAGCATGAGAGCCTGAGCAATCTATAAATAAATCACCTGTTATATCGCCATTATTATTTGTTTTTAATGAGGCAATATAGCCATGCTCGTCGTTAATAACCTCGGTTACATCGTCAGTAATATGCGTAACATTTAGATTTTTAACACAGTGATTTTTTAAAAACCCAGCAAATTTACCCGCATCTAAATGATAGCCATAGTTGGTAACTGCTGCATATTCTGGTGTTTGTAATTGCTTTGGGGCAAGTGCTGCTTGGCATACAAAGCTTTGCATATTAACAACGTCGGCAAATTTTTGATCAGGTGCAATACGTTGCCAGCTGGCGTGTAAATTAGTGTGCTCGTAGCCTTGTGGATTCATAAAAGGGTGGTAGTAGTTTTCTCCTTCGCCGAGGTTGCGCCAATTTATAAATTTAGAACCTTGCTTAAATGATACGTCGCACTGGGTTATAAAATCAATTTCTTTAATGCCAATGCGTTGTAGGGTGTTACGCATTGACGGCCACGTGCCTTCGCCCACACCTATTATTGGCACGTTTGCCGACTCCACTAACGTTACATTAAGGTGCGGGTGTTCGGCGGCTAATAAGCCTGCGCTTAGCCAGCCGGCAGTGCCACCACCTAAAACGACTATTTTTGTTATTGGTTTGGTCATGAGTTAACACCCTAAAGTTGATAACAATTAAACTAGCATTAATACTGTTTTAAATACAAAAAAGCCGCTAGTAAAAACTAACGGCTTTACTTTGTATTACCTTTAGAAGTTGTAACGCATACCAATATTGTAACGTGCACCTAGCTGTTGTAGGTTCCACAATTGAACTGACGTACGGCCATGTTCGCGGCTGTTTTGTTCAGTAATATTAAGGCCTTCAACAAAAAACGATAGTTGCTCGCTGTAGTTGTACGCAACATTAAAGTCGATTTGATAATATTCTTCAGTAAAGCCTGGCTCATTTACGTATCGAGCTGCGCTATTTAAAAACTTATCACGCCAGTTGTAAGCAATACGTGCTTGAAAATCGTCGTTTTCGTACATTGCAATAAAGTTAGCTGTGTCGCTTAAACCCACTAGTGCAAATTGTGTAGTAGTAGGGTCGGCGTTTACATCAAAGTCTATGTCGCCATTAACAGTGGTGTAGTTTGCTTGCACCCCAAAACCGCTTTCACCAAAAAAGTGCTGAAAGGCAATTTCGAAACCATCAATTGTGGCATTTTTATTGTTGGTAGGTACTTGCGCTGTAAATTCTAGTAATGGGTCATCGCTGTTAGCAATTACATCGTAGGCGGCTTCAAACTCTTCGTAGGTCATAGAGTCAAAATCAACATTGTTTTCTGTTGCGGCAACCATTTGAAATAAGTTTGAATCGGTTAGGGCAAGTCCGCGAGATTCTAGCTCAGCAATGGCAGCTTGAGCGCGAGGGCCCGCTGTTGCATCACGTAATCCGTAGTAGTTTTGTGTCATTGGTGTTAAACCAATAAAGTTTTCGATGTCTTTAGTGTAATAACCTACCGACACATAACTTGTTTCTGCAAAGTACCACTCAGCCGATACATCAATATTATCTGATTCTAGCGGCACTAAACCAGGGTTACCTGTTGACGCTGTAGCCGGTGAAGAACCCGCTAAAAGAGTAGGGGCACCTGGTACACCAACAGTCGCTGCTGAACTTAAGTTGTCGTAAGTTGGGCGAGCAATTGTTGTGCTATAAGAAAAACGCGCTTTCACGTTTTCGATTACTTCTATGTCAAAGTCAAAGCTTGGTAAAAAGTGATCGTAGCTAGATTTAAGCGTGAAATCTTCTTTATCTGAGCCAAAACGAACGTTAAAGTCGTTATTACCTTCCCATGCTACTGCGTTAGGTAAGTCGATATTAGCCGTTGAGGTAATGTCGGTAGACTCTTGGCGTGCGCCAATAACAATGTTGTATGGCATATCGCCAATGTAGCCGTTGTAAGTAAATTGCACAAACGCTGCGGTTATGTCTTCTTCAATGGTGCGGTTAGTTGCAAATGCGCCATCGGCTGCAAAGTTAAAGCCGTATTCATCACCAGCCCAGTAACCAATTTGCGATGCGCTGCCGGTATAACCTTGGTTGAACGAGCCCGATGTATCGTAGTCGTCAAACTCAGCTAAAAAGTTTGTAGGATTTAGGTAGCCATCAGGTAGTTCGCCTGGGTTTTCGATACCCCAGTTACCCATTGTATTACGTGTAAGTGATTGTAGTGAATGGCTTTCCATAGAGCGAGACTCTATACCAAAGTCAATTGCACCGTTTTCAATTTCGTATTTACCATGGATTCTAAATTCTGTTATTTCAGACTCTTGGCGAGCAAAGTTAGAATCTAAAATAGACGTACCCACATCAGAGGCATCTAATGTGTTATTACAATTTAAGTTGTCTCGGCGGCAATCATCAAAATCGATACTCATTGATGGCAGTTCGCGGCTAAAATCAACTTCTTGTGCGTTAACTACGTTTGCGCCCAAGCCTGCGTTTACCCAGCTGCCGTAAGGTGCATCTGGTTTGCTAGTGGCTTTTGAATTGTGCGCATCAAACATAAAGCTCAATTCTGAATTGAAATAGTATTCAACGTTTAAACCAATAGAGTCGTTTTGGTTAACTTGGTTTAGCTCTTGAAATGCTAAACCTAAATCGCGTGTTTGCTGATCGCGACGTTCTTCTCGGTAATAAATAGGGGTTTTTACCGTGTTATCGTCAAACGTTAGCGCGCTTTTGTAGTTATCCATCCATATTGATTGCTCAGCACGGGCTTCGAACAAATCTTGCTTAGAATACGTGTAATCAAGCGTGGCTGTTAAATCGTCAATTGGGCTGTACTGCAGTGTTAATTGCGCGTTTGTACGAGTACGTTCTCTGTCGGCAATGGTGTAGCGCAAATCTGATGGCATTGAATAAAGCTGACCAACAGCGGGTGCATTAGTTAAAACAATATCGTCTGCAGCTTGTGGGATTGTGCCGTCAAAAGCAGATGTATTCCATTGATTTACAAACGCACCTGTTGATGAGCTATCGCGCTGTTGCATGCTTGCAGTTAACGAGGCACCAAATTTAGCTTCACTGTCGGTCCAGCTAATTAAGCCCGAAAGCTCAGGTGTTATGTCATCACCAACACGGTTTGTTGAGTCATGTAATGCTTTTACGCCAATGCTTGAAACAAAGCCTGGATTGTCGAGTGGGCGAGCCGTATTAATATTAATTGTTGCGCCAATACCACCTGATGCAATACTTGCTTTACCTGTTTTATATACTTCAACCGATTTAACGCTATCAGATGCTAAGTTTGCAAAGTCAAAAGCACGAGAGCTGGGTGTACCACCGCCTGCAGGCAATGAAGCTGCCGGCATAGTTCGACCGTTTAGGGTTACCATATTGTAGTCGGGACCAAAACCACGAACCGTTACTTTAGAGCCTTCACCATTTGAACGATCAATCGACACACCCGTAATACGCTGTAGCGACTCTGCTAAGTTGGTATCGGGGAATTTCCCAATATCTTCAGCTGATATAGCATCTACAACACCTGCGGCGTCGCGTTTTAATCGAGTTGACTCTTTAATACTGCTTTTAAAACCAGTAACTTGAATTACTTCAACATCTGTATTTGCTTCTTGTGCATATACAGGCAAAGAGATTGATGCGCCTAAAATCAGAGATAGGCTGGTCGCTATCTTTGTTTTTCTTACAATATGGTTGGACATTCGGTTTCCCTCGCGCTTTTATCATTATTATTAACAGCTTGTATGGGGCTGTTATTGTGTAGTTATAAACATTGTCAAATGTGTGGAAGCGCTTCCAGAAAGATCTGTTTAACTGGAATTTGTGGAAGCGCTTCCAGAAATGCTAGTTTAAATTTTAAATAGGGTCAACTATTGTTTTAATAAAATGAGACTAAATTGTTTTTAAAATGTATTTTTTTAGATTTAATTTTATTTAAATTATAAATTACAAGTGGTTATAAAAAACCGTTTTAAATAGTTGTGTAACAACATTTTATTATGAGAAAACCGATTATTGATTCATTTAGTTATTTAAACACTTTTATAAGGTGTTTAAATCAGCTTTTAATACTAGCTAAAATTAATAAATCGGCCGTTGGTCACTCAACAAAAAAATAGGTACATTTGCTAACTTAGCGAAAATGCCGATGTAGTGATTATGTACAACGCAATTGATGAAAACGCATCAAGCGGCGGTTCTATCTCAGTTTATGAATCGGTCATTAAAAAGCAGCAATTGTTTAAAAAATCGTTAATTAAATCACTAAAAAGTAACGTAGTTTTTGCAGAAGATGGTTTAAAAATAAACTTATAAAGTATTGCGCATAAGAGTGTTGCGGGCCGCTAGTTTTATCGCTATTTTAAAGGCTCTCTCATAGATGGATTTTATTATGCGCATTAAATTTTTAGCGAGCTTTTATTCTTTCTTCTTGTTTGCACTGTTTGGTTGTGACGACCAAAGCATGGCAATGCAAGATAGCCCTCAGCTAAATAGTAATGCAAGTAACTCACCCTCTAATCTCAAAGTAAACACACCTCCTGTAGCTCAAAAAAACGAACCCGCTTTAGTCGTCGGTATGCTAGCTACGCACTGTAAAAGTAATGAAGCAGCCTACATTAACGCAAAAATGCATAAAGTTGTGCGCAACCCAGATGAAAATACAGCTTACAAGTTAGAGCCTACCGAGAAGGTACTTTCTGTTTGTGTTGCAAAAGATGACTCATCGCTTAGTTATCGATTTGGTCGTATTAACGACATAGGGCTTGAAAAAGAAGCTTCACCAGATGCACCATTTGGTAGTTACTACAGGCAAGTAGGACGTATTGGCGAGAGTATTTTATTTTTTAGTAACGGCGAATATCATTACTATATTATTAACTCAGGCGGCATGGGAAGTGGTGTAACCGTTAATGTTTATAAAAACGATACATTAATTTCGGAGCTGTTTTCGGGTAATGATCCTTACGATGATTTTGTTATAGCAACCGATTTAAATTTCCCTAAAAAATTGGTTATCGAAAAACAGCCATTTAATAAGCAAATGCAGTAAATAATGACTCCTCAGCAGCAAAACGTTATAGAGCAAGGGCATTGGTTTAAAAGCCGCAGCGCTTATTTAAAAAGCTTTTTATTAACGCAGGGCAAAACGCTCTCACTAAAGGCTCAGCAGTCATTATTTTTGCGAGGTGATAAGCACGATGGAATTTATGCAGTGCTTAGCGGCGTGGTGCGTATTAGTGGCGTAAGTAACGAAGGCAAAGAAGCCGTACTCAGTTTTATTGATTCATCACTGTGGTTTGGCGAAGTTACCTTGTTTGATGGTGGCCTGCGCACTCATGATGTATATGCTCAAACTGATGTTGTGCTTTTTTACGTGCCCCAACGCGCGCTTGAACAGCTATTAAACGAACAGCCACAATATTGGCAAGAGTTTGGTTTATTGCTGGCACAAAAGTTACGCCTAATGTTTACCTCAATGGAAGATCACGCATTACTAAGCGCTGAGCAAAAAGTATGCAATCGACTTTTAATGCTTAGCGAACATACAGAGCACTTAACACCGCTTGTTTTATCTCAGCAGCAACTTGCTGATATGACCTACCTAACGCGCCAAACTATTAATCAAATACTGCAACAGCTTGTTAGCCTACAAGCCATTAGTTTGGGGTATCAACGCATAACTGTTTTAGATAAACAAAAGCTACAAGCGCGTGCTACACAAGCTTAAATAGAGACCGCTTTATTTAGTTGGAACCAAAATTGCTACAGATAATGTAACGCAACAATGGATTTGAGCTAATGACTACAATAACCTTTAAAAATCAATATAGTAATTATAACTCTCCTACAGTAAATAAAGCGGCAGGTCCAAGCGAAGTTGCGGCAACTAATACCCTCCCTAATGAAAAAACAAGTGATGCTAAAGGCATTACCTCAGCCCCTAAAGAACCAACGTTTTTAGAAAGTGCTCAAGAAGCGTTGGTTTATCAGCGCTTAGGTGTAAACAAAAACAAAATAGACGAGCTAAAAGCGACAATAGAAGAGCTCATTAAAGAACAGCAAAGTGAGGGCGCAGACCCTAGCGCAATTGCTGATAAAATAGAGGAACTTCAAAAAATGCTTGAGCAAGAGTATCAAAAAGGGCGTGAGCGAACGGATATGAAAGGTGAGCATGAGCCGGGTAAAATAATTTCTGCATTTGTTTAATTTACAAAATGTCGGATACCTGACATTGTTGCTGTGCTTACTTTTGCTAAAGTAAGTTTTATATATAAAAATAAAGGCAAAACAATGAAAACACTTCAACAGCAACTTGGTAAATATGGTTTGTATCATCGTTCTAAGCGTAATGTACTAACGCACTTTATTGGTATTCCGCTCATTGTATTTGCAGCGTTGTGTTTACTAGCGCGCATTCAAATACCCCTTGGTAGTGTAGTAATTGATGGTGCACAACTTTTTGTATTAGCGTCGGTTGTTTATTATTTTATGCTGAGCTTTTCGCTTGGCTTTATTATGGCCGTGATATTCACTTTACTCCTTGTTGGTGCTCAGCCTATTGCGGCAATGGCGTTTTGGCCTTGGTTGAGTATTGGCGTAGGTGTGTTTGTATTTGGCTGGGTATTGCAGTTTATTGGGCACTATTACGAAGGTAAAAAACCGGCGTTTGTAGATGACCTAATTGGTTTAATTATTGGCCCTTTGTACGTAACTGTTGAACTACTATTTTTAATGGGTTTTTACAAAACATTAGAAGATGAAGTAAACGCAATAGCAGGCCCTACAAAGGCGTAAAATACTTTTCTAAGTACCTTTAAAACTTAATAAATAACAATAAAAGGCAGATAACGCATGCAATATAATAATAAAACCGTGTGGATCACCGGCGCATCATCAGGTATTGGTAAAGAGCTTGCTATACAATTTGCCGAGCTTGGCGCGCGCGTTATTTTATCGGCGCGCAATATAGATAAACTAAACGATTTAAAAGCAACGCTTAAAGGCGAAGGGCACTTAGTTGTGCCGCTGGACTTAGCCCAGCCAGAGCATGTACTGAGTACAATAACAGCAAAAATGAGCGAGCTTCCTGCAATTGATATTTTAATTAATAACGGCGGCGTATCGCAGCGTAGCTTATTTTTAGAAAACGACTTTAACGTGTATCGCCAATTAATGGAGGTTAATTACTTTGGCTTAATTGCACTTACTAAAGCTGTATTGCCTACTATGGTGGCAAGGCGCAGTGGCTCAATTGTGTCTATTAGTAGTGTGGCGGGTAAAGTTGGTTCAAAATTTAGAACGGGTTATTCGGGTTCTAAATATGCGGTTGTTGGTTTTATGGATTGCCTACGTGCAGAAGTAGCACAACATAATATTCATTGTTTAACAATTTGCCCAGGCTCTATTAAAACAGCAATTGCGCATAACTCACTAAACGAGCAAGGCATAGCGCAAAATAAACCAGAAGAGTCGATAGAAAATGGCATGGATGTAAGCGTAGCGGCTTCAAAAATGATTCGTGCCATTAGTAATAAAAAAGACGAAGTGATTATTGGCAAAGGTTTAAGTGGCTGGGCGCCCACAATTAAGCGTTTTTTTCCTACTTTGTTTAATCGCATTACCGCAAAAACAAACTATAGGTAGCGTCGTTTATTTCAAAGGCGTAAAATGCCGTAAATTTGATCAATTTAGAAAAGGATTCTAAATGAAGTATTTATGGCTGAGCCTGTTTTTTATTGTATTAATTTGGTCTGGTATTAACCCAAAAGATCAATTTACATGGCTGCTTGAAGTTATCCCCGCAATTATTGGTTTAGTGCTGCTAGCAAGTACCTATAGCCACTTTAAACTTACCCCTATTTTATATACATTTATTTTAGCGCATTGCATAGTGCTGATGATTGGCGGGCATTACACCTACGCCGAAGTCCCTTTGTTCGATAACCTATTTGGTAGCGAGCGTAATAACTACGACAAAGTAGGGCACTTTTTTCAAGGGTTTGTACCTGCACTACTAGCACGCGAAATTTTACTGCGCAAAAAAGTAGTAAATGGTCGAGGTTGGTTAATCACCTTTGTTATTTCGGTATGTTTAGCATTTAGCGCGTTTTACGAATTAATAGAATGGTGGGTTGCAGTATTAAGCGGCGAAAACGCAGAAGCGTTTTTAGGCACGCAAGGTTACGTGTGGGATACCCAATCAGATATGGGACTGGCGTTATTTGGGGCAATTTGCTCGCTATTAGTACTTTCAAGAGTACACGACAAACAGCTAAAAAACGTTAAAGATTATTTATAGGCTATAGGAACGTTAAAGACTATTTATAGGAACGTTCTATAGAAATGTTTATAAAAACATTGATAAAAAAGACTATTAACTT
>NZ_PJAV01000102.1:0-26935 GCF_002836695.1 Pseudoalteromonas sp. 78C3 | reverse complement strand
CGTAAGGCCCTTTTTTTGGTTTTATATTGGGCTGTTTTATTTAGAAATCAAACTTATTGAATAATCATCGTATTGCTTAATATTATTCATTACACTCATTAAAGTATTATGTGTACTGTTTTCGTCTGCGGTTATAAGTACCGAACTTATTTCATATTTAGCCGCGAACATCGCTAAATTAGTCGCAACTTGCTCTAAATCAATTAACCTCCCCGAAAAATATATTCCGTTACTTTCATCAATTCTAAATAAAGCATTTTTAACAGGCTTATCTATTTGAGGGCTGTCGAGTGGTCGGTTTAATTCAATAGCCACAGGTTTTACAAAAGATGTAGTTACAATAAAGAAAATTAGTAAAATGAACACTATGTCTAACATCGGGGTCATATCTACATCAGCATTATTTTGTAGTTTGGTTAGTTTGTTTTTCATATTGGACCTTACTTTTAATTAAATGCTGCGGCGCCACAGCAAGGTTTTAGGTACATATTAACAAAATTAGCACAGCAAAAATAAAGCGTGGTTAAATAAATATTCTAATAACATTAAATATTTGTATTAATTATGTATTTAAAATGTGGTGAAATAAGGTGGTGTTTATACCGTTCTGCTTATATATGGGGTCTATTTAGTATCGTTATAATGTAATGCAATTTGTTAAATTGCTTAAAAAACTATGTAGATTGGTATTAGAGGCAATAAAAAACCCAGCTCGAGGCTGGGTTCTAGTTATGCACTATGTCAGCTTAATGCTTTTGCATACGGCTCATTTCTGCATGGCAGCTTTGCATTGTTAATAATGTTTTAGCCAGTGCAGCTTCGCAGTCAGCTGGTTGCGGTTTATCCATTGCTGCTTTAATTTCTTCAAGGGTTTTATCTTCTACCTCTTCAAGCTCTTTTACATACGTGCTGTCGTTGTGTGAGGTGAAAGTAGTCAATAGGGCTGTGTACGCACGTCGTGCTTCAACTGCGAAAGATGAGCCATCTTCGCGTTCGCCTTTTTCATTAATTGCATATGGCTGCAAGCGCTCAACACTCACTTTTCGGGCATCTATCATACGCTGAAAAAGTGCACCAATAGCAGGGTCTTCAACTTTTTCCTGTGCTTTTTGATAAAAATCGATGCCGCTGTTCATAACTTGAATGATGTCAGTAATATGATTTACTTCTGATCCTTGATGGGTGTTCATAATGACCTCTTTAATTAAATGAATGTATAGTTCAATTTAATAAAAGCAATGTATGTTCCACGTTTCAATGGTTGTGTAGTTATTTGATTTTATTGGTTTAATTTTTTTTCAGTAAGATGCTAAGTTAACAGGCAAAAAATTAACCTAGCAATTTTTACATTATATTGTGTAATAAAGTTATTTTAGCTCTTCAGCTACTTCAGCTACTTTTTGACGTAACCAAATGTGACTCGCATCGCGATGTAACAGTGGGCTCCAAATCATATCAAGCTCAAAAGGAGGGATTGGAAATGGTGGCTCTAAAATTTTAAGCCCCGGATCATCTAAATATATATTTGCGGCTTTTGAAGGAAGGGTCGCAATTAAATTTTTCTCTTTAGCTAAATGAATTGCCACATGGTAGTTACGCGTAAAAGTGGCAATATTACGATGCTTACCAAAGTGCGCAAGTGCTTCGTCAACCCAGCCAAGTTTTTGCACATCTTTAGGGTCCATGCCTACACCTACACCAAAACCTGTTTTGCTTACCCATATATGGCGCGCTTTTAAATAGCTGTCGAGACTAAAGTTTTCAATTATAGGATTATCGGCTTTTACTAAGCAGCAAAAACTATCTTTCCAAATACGTTTATGATGAAAAGACTGCGGTAAGTTTTCAAAACGGTTGATTGCCATATCTACTTTACCGTTTTCTACATCATGAAAGGTGACATCACTTGGTGTGAGTATATCTAAAGTAGTATCGGGGGCTTCTTCGTGCAATTTACTTAAAAGCTTTGGTGCTAATGTACTTGCAGCGTAATCACTGGCCATTATTCTAAACACACGCTTACTCTGGCTTGCCTCAAATTCTCGATTAGGAGCTAGAGTTTCTTCAAGGGTCATTAATATGCCACGAATAACGGGTTGTAACTCCAAAGCACGCTCGGTAGGCACCATACCATCGCTGGTACGAACTAAAATAGGGTCGTTAAATAAGTTACGAAGACGTTTAAGGCCATTACTCATTGCAGGTTGCGTTATACTCAATTGATTAGCAGCGCGTGTTACGTTGCATTCTCGAAGCAATGTATCGAGGTAAACGAGTAAATTTAAATCTATTTTACTTATATTCATTGTGTGTGTCCTTTAGCGCTTACCAGTGGTGAATAAAGCGCTGTGCTGTCGGGTATGGGTAAATATGACTTACCTGACCATTTTTTATATTTTGTTGTGCCTGCTTCCAAAAGCTAACATCTATAAGCTCAGGATGAGTGCTGAGTAAAAACTTCTTATACATAGGGTTTGGCATTACAAATGTACAAAGTTGCTCAGGAAATACGTCCTGTGGTGCAACAGAGTAACTTTGTTCATCCATTAAATAGTCGTCATAGCTCTTTGCTTTTGGTAATGCTCTAAAGTTCATATCGGTTAGATATTGAACTTCATCGTAATCGTAAAAAATAATACGTTTGTGCTTACTTACACCAAAGTTTTTTAAGAGCATATCACCAGGAAATATATTAACGGCAATCATTTCTTTTAGGGCTTGCCCATATTCTTCAATCGCGTCGGCGACACTTTCTTCATCAGCATTTTCTAAAAACAAGTTAAGAGGTGTCATTCGCCGTTCAATATACAAATGCTTGATGATCAACCAATCGCCCTCAATTACCATTGATGAGCCAATTGTTTTATGTAATTGCGCAAGTAAATTACTATCAAAACGCGCCAAAGGAAATACGACGTTAGAATACTCTATGGTATCGGCCATTCTCCCAACGCGATCATGGTTTTTTACCAGTTGATAGCGCTTTAATACGGTATCACGGCCGAAGGGTTTACTCTCACCAAATTTGTCTTTTATTACTTTAAAAACATAACCAAATGAGGGGAGAGTAAATACCATCATCACCATACCGGGAGTCCCCGGTGCAATTGTAAACTCATCACTAGAGTGAGATAAGTGATTTAAAAACTCTCGGTAAAACTCAGTTTTCCCCTGCTTATGAAAACCCACTGCGTTATAGAGCTCAGCAAGTGTTTTGTTTGGCATAAGTTGATTTAAAAACCGGACAAGTGCTGACGGTGCGTGAGTTTCTACCATAAAATAAGCGCGGGCAAAGCCAAAAATAACACGCATTTGAGATGACTTAGTTAAAAGTGCGTCTAAATATAATCCGTTATCTTCATCGTGTAATACAGCGATTATAAAGGGCTGAACCCCACTTTTTGAAACAACACGACCAACAATATAGGCTGCTTTATTTCGATAAAAAGGCGTGTGTAAAATATCAAAGCGCATTTGCCAAGGTTGGTGATGTGTATCGGGGGCTTGTTTATAAAAAGCTTTAACAAGGAGGCGAATATCACGCTCTAAATTTACAAATGGGGCCTTAAAATCAAAATGACTAATAATGCGTTTTATTGTTGGTTTGAGGCCATCAACTACTGGAAAGTATGTTCTATATTCGGCCTCAACAGGCACTGAAGGAGCATCTTTTAAGGTTGCTTCTACAAATATAAAGTCATTATGAAAATAGCGCCTATGGTACAGCCGGCAAAATACAGAGTTATAAAAAGTTTCGGCGAGCTCTGCTTGGGGATGAAAACATAAAAAATGCTGATATATCTTTTTAACTTCAAGCCATATGCTTTCATCGAGTTGTTCGGTTGGGGTTTCTTTTTTTAGCGCTTGCGTGGTTTCGTTAACACGATCATCATAATAGCTGATACGCAAACGGCTGATATCATTAATTGCTTGCCAATCTTTTTTTGCAAAGGCAAGAGGGGCTTTGGCTGTTGTTTTTTGAAATAACTGATAGTGCCTTTTAAAACCCGTTAAAATTAATTCAGCAATATGGCGAGGTTGCATTTGCACTCCTTAAAAGTCCCTAGAGTTTATACTCTATTGTGTTAAGGGTATGTTATTTTAAGTTTAAAACCAAGATAAATGTTACTTACTAACTAAGAGTAACTTATTGGAATTGAGCTATCTTTTTTTCGAGAATTTTAATTTGTTTAGTCACAGCCGATACGTTTTTCTTATATGTTTTATTGATTATTTTTAGTTTCTTAGTAATGTCTTTAGTAATACGCTTTTTATCATCAATGGCTAAGATATGATTTAACCGCTCTTGTTGTTTGTATTCAGCACGCTCTTTATTACGATCAAGTATTGTTAGTTTATGGTTATTACTGCGAAGCTCTGCCTCTAAGCCAGATAGAAGCCTTTCACGCTCAAGTTCGTTTAGTTGTTTAGTGTAGTCAACCTTAGGACCAGAATACTGATTACCCGTTGTGTTAACTTTATAAGTCGTTGCTTCGTCGTCACAGGGGAGTTGAGAAAAGACAGTGCCTTTTTCTGTTACACATTTGTAGTAAGTGGTATCGCTAAAGCTAAAAAAACTGATAAGTAAAAAGCTAGAATGGAGAATATAACGAGAAGTTTTAAACATACATGTCATCCTTGGTTTTTATATCTAACAACAATATAAAACTATAACCTAGCTTGGTGGTATATCAAGCTAGGTTAGGATAACTGTTATTGGGTAAAGGTTTTGAGCTTTTTAATACTCTGTACTAAAAATGGTATATCTAAACCTTGTTCAATAGAAAAACCTTCAGCGGCGGAAATGTTTTTAAAGTTACCATCTGAATCTATTAAGGTAATCCTATCTTTTTTATAGGCTATAACAACACCCTGAGAGTAGTTCACGCCCATATCGTCTTTTTTCTTGTATAGATTAACGCCTAGCATTGTTTGCTTGGCAATAGCTTTGCAATTTAAATATTGCCCAACGCTTGTTGCAATTAAATCGCTAGGTTGAATTAGCCCATCTACTTTAGAAATACGTTTGTCAGAGCTGTATAAAGTTGAGGTGGTTACTACTTCTTGCTTGTTATTGGCAAGACTAAAAGCAAAAACCTGTGTTTCATCATCTCGAACAGTAGGGGTATCACTCGCTTTAATTACTCGAATAGCACTAGAGCTATGTGCTTGATCATTAATAAAGCTTAGTTCTTCAATGCCAGTTACTTCAATGCTACGGCGCTGACTTTGCCAAACTGGGAGTGTCTGCTCGGTTAAAATTGCTGCTTTATAAAAAGCGGGTAAACCATACACTAAGCTAAATAACGTATCGTCATGATTTGTTGGCTGTAAAAACTGCTCTGTTTTGTGCATGTTTTTATTCTCGGCAACAAACTTTTCGAGTTGTTGTTGGGTTTCAAATACAAATATATCTACATTGGCTTGTGTGTAGTCCTCGCATTTTTCAAGCGGGCTTGGCATTTGATAACTAATATTTTGGTTGTTAATTTTTACGTTGTGTGCTTGCTCGTAGCTTTCTATATCTAGCAGATCATTTTTAGCTAACAAGCTTTTAGCGGTAGTAGGGTATGAAAGTGGCAAAACATTATCTTGTTTTGTTACGTCAAAGTTTAAATTGGCGTCAGCCCAAATATGAATACTGTGGCTAAGCGAAAAACACACGATTAAGAAAGAAATTGCGTAACGTGCAAATTTATATTGCTTTAAACGCTCAAGGTGGTGCCATGTGTAATTACTGACAAGTAGCTGAAAGCCTAAAATAACAATAACAATCCCACTGGCTAAAATGGTTGTTAAAGCAGGAGAGCTTGTTAAACGATGCCACAACAATGAAATGATTTCAGGTAAGGCAGATATACTTAGGTGATAACCTAAATTAACATAAACATAAGCATCAAGAGTAAGCAATGAAGCACCTACAGTGGCTATAACAGCGGCCATGCCACGAATGTGCCGTGGGTAGGGAAATATTAAACTAAGCGGAAATACCGTCAGCACAAACGCTAAAAAGGCTATAAAACTAGTGTGGCTTAGCCAAGTAACTAGCATATAAGTAATGCCTAAAAAGCTTGTAGGTGGCGAGTCTGCAAATAAATAACTTAAGCTAATAAGTAGGGCTAAGCCGATATTGGCAAAGGTAAACCAATGCCCCCAACTTAGCAGCTGACTCGCTTTTGATGAAAATTGATTGTGCTGCGATAAATTCATAAATTTTACTTAACCGACTGCGCGAGCGCTTTTGCAAAGTTCTCGGTTACAGCTTGTCTTTTCCCTGTTGGTACATGCTCTTTTAAGATATGCGTGATAGAATTTCCTAAACACATAAGACTTAAATCAACCGGCGCATTGTGTTTAGTTAGCACATCAATAAGCTGATCGACGATTTGTTCTACTTCTTCATTAGAGTATTTTGATAAGATTGGCATTAGTTGGTTCAATAGAATAGTTATATTCTCGTATTTTAACACTAGAGGCGTGAAAAACAAAGATGACAACAGACGTTAAAAAATTAGTCGTTCATTATGTAGACAAAAAAGACGACGATACGCAAATTCACCTTCGAAATGATGAGATGGTAATTAACGATAAAGTAGCCGTTTTTATCGAACAATTACATCATGCATATAATGGTAAGCCAGGTAAAGGTTACTGTGCTTTCAGTGGTGATAAAAACAGCATTGTAGCATCTGCAATGCAAAGCTACCGTAACGATGAGCTAGGCTTTTGGCATATGACCGAGCAAGCCTCAACGGTTTTAAAAGAAGAGCTTGATAAGTATGCATTTAGTGAAACAGGCTATTTAGTATTTTGTCATTATCAGTATGTTGCTACCGATTACATGTTAATTGCGATGATTAACATTAAAGAGCATTATTCTATGACCTCTGAGCTTGATTTAGCGGCTTCTCGCCATTTAGATATATCTCGCATGCAACTCGCTGCTCGTATCGATTTAACAGCGTGGGATACGCAAGCAGAAGATAATCGTTATATTTCGTTTATCAAAGGACGTGCGGGTCGTAAAGTTGCTGACTTTTTCTTAGACTTTTTAGGCTGTGAAGAGGGTATTGATTCAAAACAGCAAAGCCAAGTAATGCTTAGCGCAGTAGAGGATTATTTATCAGAGCAACAGTTTGATAAATCAGAAAAAGACGATTTACGTAAACAAGTATTTGATT
Organism: Pseudoalteromonas sp. 78C3; assembly: GCF_002836695.1. Taxonomy (NCBI): domain Bacteria; kingdom Pseudomonadati; phylum Pseudomonadota; class Gammaproteobacteria; order Alteromonadales; family Pseudoalteromonadaceae; genus Pseudoalteromonas; species Pseudoalteromonas sp. 78C3. Next base: position 19,754 of record NZ_PJAV01000102.1, on the reverse strand, counting down.
ACTGTAATGATTGCGTAACCACAGGCGAAGATGCAAGTGTGAGCGATCTATCTGCAACGCTTACAAAAGGCGATGACAGCCCGTTTGATAGTTTTTGCAAAGAGCAAAGCTATGACTTGGAAGAAACTTTCCCCGTTGATAAGAAAACCGTAACCAGTATGGTTAAGTTTTCAGGCCTTGGTGGGGGTGTAAGTGTCAGTTTTGAACGTAAACACTTAGGTGAGCGCGTAACGTACAACGAAGCAACCGATACACTAGTGATTAAAGGCATTCCGCCAAACTTAAAAGATCAGCTACAACGTTTTATGGAAAATGAAAAAGAGTAAACTCATTTGAGCGAGTTGAAAGTTGATTTAAGAGCGCGATATTTATATCGCGCTTTTTTATACCGGTATCTAAATTCATTGAATCGGAACAAAGCCACTTAAAGACTTATTTCACAAACAAAAGTGAAAGAGGAGTAAATGAGAAAACATAAGCCATGGTTTATTAGCAAAACTTAATCTTATTACCACCTCTAAAAGCGCAGCGTCTCTTAACCTCTTTGTGAACAAATCGCTTATTATGGGCGTGAAGAAACTTTAATAATTATTCAAAGCATGTAAACAAAAAAGCCCCGCTATTTATTAAATAGCGGGGCTTTTTAATAAGTGTTAGTTATTAATCAACACTCAATGTTTTAGTCATTGCAGAACTTGCACGACCAGCAGGTTTGATAGAACCCGCACGTAAACCACTGTCTGGTACTAGGTCACGTTTATCGTGAGCCATTGCTACAGATGTGTGTTTTACTTCGCTATCAGCTACAGGAGTAGGCTGTGCCATTGGCGCACTTGCAGACCCTTGAGTAACCGCTGTTTTAACATGCGGTGCTGATTTTTCAGTTTTCACTTTTGCTTCAACTTTAGCTGGCTCTTCAGTTGCTACTGGCGTTTCAACTTTAGCTGGCTCTTCAGTTGCTACTGGAGTTTCAACTTTAGCTGGCTCTTCAGTTACTACAGGAGTTTCAACTTTAGCTGGCTCTTCAGTTACTACTGGAGTTTCAACTTTAGCTGGTTCTTCAGTTACTACCGGCTCTTCAGTCACTACTGGAGTTTCAACTTTAGCTGGCTCTTCAGTTGCTACTGGCGCTTCAACTTTAGCTGGCTCTTCAGTTACTACTGGAGTTTCAACTTTAGCTGGCTCTTCTACAGCTTCAACTTTTGCTAAGTCTTCAACTGCAACGGCTTGTTCAATTTGCTGCGCTGCATCTACAGGTGTTTCTTCAGATTTAGCTTTAAGCTCTGCTTCATATTCTGCAGCAGCTTGATCAGCAACTGGAACAAATGCAGGGGCTTCGTCAGATTTAACTTCTGCTTCACCTTCAGGACGTCGACGACGTTGACCTGATGCACGAAGATGACGAGGAGAACGGCGTGAACGCGTACGTGTTTGCTCTTGCTCGTCTTCAGTAGTTGCTGCTTCATCGTTAGAATCAACAACGTCAACTTTCTCTTCTTTAATGTGAGCTGTTTTTTCTGCCGGAGCTTGTGTTTGCTTTTCTACAACAGGTGCTTGCTCTTGAACTTGTGGAGTGTCAGTAACTACCGCTTGTTCAGGTGTTTGCTCTGTTGAGTTAGCTTGCTCAGCGTTTTCATCTTGCAGACGTACTTTTTTACGTATGTTACGACGTTGACGGCGAACTTTAGGCTTTTGCTCTTTAGGCTCTACAGCTTGAGCTGGCTTAGAATCAGTTTCTACTTCTACTTCTGCTTTTACAGGGGCTTCAGTTTTAACTTGATCTTTTTCTTCGCTTTTATGCTCTGGGCGCTTACGAGAGTTAGGGTTACGACGACGCTTATTGCGGTTCTCGTTTCTCTCTTGAGTCTCGGTACTTGTTGCTGCTGAGTCTGTTTTAACTTCCTCTTCAGCTGCAGGGCGCTCATTGCGTGGTTTATTAGTGCGCGGGTTATTATTACGACGACGTTGGTTGTTATTACGACGACGATTATCGTTACCACGGCGAGCGTTATTACGCGCTTCTTGCTGCTCTTTTTCTACAGCTTCTTTTTTCTCTTCTACTGTTTCGCTTGCAAATAACGATTTAAACCATTTAGTGATTGCTTCAAACAAGCCACCTTCAGTTTTAGTCTCTGTTACTACAGGCTGAGCTACTGGTGTAGGCGCTGCTTGTGGAGCCGGTGTAGAAGGCATTACAACACCTTTTAGCATTGGCTCTTCACGTACTGGTGCACTTGGTGATTTTGACATCTCAAATGCTTCAGGTTCTGGCGCAACAACTTGTCCGTAACTTACCGTTTCAAGTGTTTCGTCTTTACGTAAACGCATAACTTCGTAATGTGGTGTTTCCATATGTTGATTAGGAATAATCACTACGTCACATTTGTGATGCTTTTCAATACGGTGAACACTTCGACGTTGCTCATTTAATAAATAAGCAGCAACGGCAACAGGCACTTGTGCATTTACTTGTGCTGTGTTGTCTTTAATTGCTTCTTCTTCAATTAAACGAAGAATAGAAAGCGCAATTGATTCGTTTGAACGAATAGTACCTTGGCCACTACAACGTGGACATGGGCCTTGGCTTGCTTCACCTAATGAAGGACGCAAACGCTGACGCGACATTTCAAGTAAACCAAAGCGTGAGATTTTACCAATTTGAACACGAGCACGATCTGGGCGAGCAGCATCTTTTAAACGATTCTCTACTTCACGTTGATGGCGTGGAGGCGTCATATCGATAAAGTCGATAACAATTAAACCACCTAAGTCACGAAGACGTAATTGACGTGCAATTTCATCGGCCGCTTCTAAGTTAGTATTAAGTGCTGTTTCTTCAATATCGCCGCCTTTAGTTGCTTTAGACGAGTTGATATCGATAGACGTTAGTGCTTCAGTTGGGTCAATTACAATTGAACCACCAGAAGGCAAGCGTACTTCACGCTGGAACGCAGACTCAATTTGGCTTTCAATTTGGTAATGCGTAAATAAAGGAGTGTCACCTTGATAAAGCTTAACACGGCTCATAAAGTCAGGACGAAAACGCTCAATGTGCGCTTTAGCTTCTTCAAAAACACGTGGTTTATCAATTAAAATTTCGCCAATATCACGACGTAAATAATCGCGTATCGCACGGAATATTACATTGCTTTCTTGGTGTATTAAAAATGGCGCTTTAGCACTATCGGCTGCTTGTCTAATTGCTTCCCAATGTACTAATAATGCTTTTAAATCGTAGTTTAATTCTTCAAACGATTTACCAACACCCGCTGTACGAACAATTAAGCCCATACCTTTAGGAAGTTCTAAACGACCCAATGCTTCTTTAAGTTCAGTACGTTCATCACCTTCAATGCGACGAGAAATACCGCCAGCACGAGGGTTGTTAGGCATAAGCACTAAGTAGCTACCAGCAACACTGATAAAAGTAGTTAACGCAGCGCCTTTTTGGCCACGCTCTTCTTTATCAACTTGTACTATAACTTCTTGACCTTCTTTTATTACGTCGCGGATGTTAGGGCGACCATGAAAAGTGTAACCTGCAGGGAAGTAAGTACGGGCAATTTCTTTTAAAGGAAGGAAACCATGGCGGTCAGCACCGTAATCAACAAATGCTGCTTCAAGAGATGGTTCAATGCGAGTGATTTTGCCTTTATAAATATTGGCTTTTTTCTGTTCGTGACCTGGGCTTTCGATATCTAAATCATAAAGGCGCTGGCCATCAACCAGTGCTACGCGCATTTCTTCTTGCTGCGTTGCATTGATTAGCATACGTTTCATATTGTTACTCTACTTATTTATGTCGCTGACATGACGATGTTTTTCTCGCCTGTTCAGTTGTCCCTATTTTTAGAATGTGCAGCCTCACGACTGGGTCTTTAACGGAACGGCTCTGTTTCTCGTATGCAGTATTTTAAATGCTGGCAAACAATAGCAATTATTATCGCTATTAAATTCTTAATGGTGCTAAAACTGTCGGCTTTTCAGCTACGTTTACAAGTTTTACCCAGAAGTCGGCCTGTCATATTAATCTTACTAAATATCATTCATATTAGGCGCGTAGGGCTCATTAAGTTGGTGAGCAATACATACTGATGTATCGCTAATATCCGTTTTAAGAGCAAAAATCGCTGCCGATGTTAATGAACGCTTATTTATTAGATTTTTTTAGTTCTAAATAAGCTGCTATACGGTACTACAATAATTGAGCTAGTGCTGAACGACGTTTTTTACGTCGTCACTATCAGACAAATTATCTGTTCATTGCTTTCTCTAGCACGTTAAAAATCGCTTCATGTTCAAACTTAACCAGCAATATATTACGCGCATTGCCGTTAATTGATCGCACGTGTTAACTGAGGAGGCATAAAAGCTTTGGAAAACTTAACTCGGATCTGTATGATCGGCTACCCAGAATGTGCATCACGAATGTTTTAATGTGTTAAAAAGCACCGTTGTTATTTGCAAATACTAAATATTTGCGCTGCTGATTATCCCACTATTATTACAGTGTTAGCAACTAAATTATTTTACTTAAATTAGTGATTAGGCAATGTCAGAAAAAAACGACTTACAAGTAACTTATGTCACGATCAACGAAGACCATTTAGGTCAGCGTATTGATAACTTTCTTATTACCCATTTAAAAGGGGTGCCTAAAAGCGCTATTTATAAACTTTTGCGCAAAGGTGAGGTACGCGTTAATAAAAAGCGTATTAAGCCTGTATATAAACTACAGCTTGAAGATGTACTTCGTATTGCACCTATCAGAGTTGCTGAGCGTGAAGAATTTGTTCCATCAAAATTAGACAAAGTAACTCGCCTTGAAAACGATATTTTATTTGAAGATAAATACCTTATCGTAATAAATAAACCATCAGGTATGGCTGTTCATGGCGGCAGTGGTTTAAGTTATGGCTTAATTGAAGCTTTGCGAGCACTTCGCCCAGAGGAACGTAGCCTTGAGCTAGTTCATAGGCTTGACCGTGATACATCGGGTTGTTTACTTATAGCGAAGCGTCGTTCGGTGTTAACAGCGTTGCATGAACAACTTCGTGAAAAAACAATGGAAAAAAATTACTGGGCACTTGTAGAAGGGCAGTGGGACTCTAAAACTAAAAACGTTACTGAAGGGCTGCGTAAAAATACACTTAAATCGGGCGAGCGCGTAGTACGCGTAGATAACGCTGAGGGAAAACCTTCACATACTCGTTTTAAAGTACTTGAACGTTTTAACGATTGCTCACTTGTACAAGCATCGCCTGTTACAGGGCGTACGCACCAAATTCGTGTGCATACGCAATGTAAAGGTCACCCAATAGCGTGCGACGATAAATATGGCGATCAGGGTTTTGACGATTCTATGCGTAAAGTTGGGTTAAACCGATTGTTTTTACACGCACATGATTTAAGTTTTTATCACCCTAAAAACGAAACAACCATGCGTATTGAAGCACCGCTAGATAAAACGCTTAAAAATACATTACTAAAATTACGAGATGCAAAACTGTGATTGCAGTGACTCCAATTAAAAAATATAAGCTCGTCATTTTTGATTGGGATGGCACTGTTATGGATTCAGTCACTAAAATAGTTAACTGTATTCGTAGTAGCGCCGAGTCACTTAATTTAGTGCCACCTAGTGACGAAGCCATTAAAAACATTATTGGTATGTCGCTTGAAAAAGCAATTGACGTTTTATTTCCTGATAATGTAGCGCAGCACCAAGCGTTAATTTCAGGTTATAAATATCAATACAGTGTGGATACTACTCCCACGCCTGTATTTGCTAATGTTGTCAGCGTTTTAAATGCCTTAAAAGAGCAGGGCATTGTTTTAGCGGTTGCAACAGGTAAAGGTAGGGGTGGGTTAGAGCGTTTGCTTGAACAAAGTCAATTGCGCCACTTTTTTAGTGCAACACGTACAAGCGACGAAGCACTGTCTAAGCCGTCTGCGGATATGCTGTATCAATTACTTGAAGAACTTGGCATAAGCGCTCAAGACGCTGTAATGATTGGTGACACTCAAATAGACATGACAATGGCAAAAGCTGCAGGCATGGATAGAATTGGCGTAACAATGGGTGTACATAACGCACAGCAGCTAAACAAGCTTAGCCCTGTTGCAACGGTAGATAATTATCTGCAATTGCAACAGGTTTTGCTTGGTTAATTTATTTAGCCTGAGCAGTAAGTACATCAATACCAAACTCAGCCAGTAGCTGGCTGAGTTTAATTAATGGTAATCCAATTAAGCTATTAGGATCGTCGCCGCTTAGTTTTTCAAATAAACATATACCCAACCCTTCACTTTTAAAGCTGCCAGCACAGTTATAAGGCTGCTCAGCATCGCAATAAGCGCTAATTTGTGCATCACTGAGTGTTTTAAACGACACATTAAAAGGTTCTACGCAGGTTTTTTTAGTGCCAGTTACGATATCGTAAACACAAAGCCCTGTTAAAAATGTTACAGTATTACCGCTAAATAAATTTAGTTGTTTTACGGCATTTTGTTTATTATGTGGTTTACCTAAAATTTGATTATTAAACACAGCGACTTGGTCTGATCCAATAGCTAACCCTTTGTTAAAGTGTTTATTAGCCGCTGAGGCTTTTAATTCACTTAAGCGCTTAACCAGTTCGGTAGGTGTTTCGCATTCAAGTGCTGATTCGTCAACATCTGGTGAAAACGTATCAAATGGTAAATTAAATTTTTGTAATAAAGACTGCCTAAAAGGCGAGCTTGACGCTAAAATGAGTGGATGCTTCACGGACTGTTTTCCTACGATAATTCAGATTGAGTTAGGATAAATCAGATCCGAGAGTAAAACACGTTAAAAACCAAGTAAAAATGGTTTTTTACTTTGACTAACAAACTAACTATCTATATGATGCAGCCCCTATGCAAAAGGTGAAAATTCCCATCACTCTTCATCCAGGCAAAGCAGCGCAGCACCGTTTAAAGTATGACGGAATTGTACCGCTTGAAAAACTTACTCGTTTAGAGAAAGTTGTGCAGGAAGAAGTAGGTGAAATAGCGGTAAAAATACATTGCAAAAACGATGATCAAGGTTTCGCTGTGATTAGAGGCAATTTGTCCACACACGTTACTGTCATTTGTCAACGTTGTAATGGTGATTTAGGGTTGGATTTGGTTCAAGACTTTGCATATTCACCAGTAGGTGAAGATACAGAGTTAGATATTTTTCCAGAAGACTACGATGAAGTAGCGCTTGATGAAAATGGTGAAGTTAACGTTTTTAATTTAATTGAAGACGAACTAATTTTAGCAATTCCATTAGTGGCTACCCACAACGAAGCTTCATGCAGTTATTCAGCAAAGCCTGCCAGCTTTGGTGTATTAAAGGCGGAAGATGATAAACCTAATCCATTTGATATTTTGAAACAACTTAAGAAAGATTCTTAGGAGAAGACTATGGCTGTACAAAAAAGCAAAAAGTCTCGTGCAAGACGCGGCATGCGCCGTTCACACGATGCGATCAGTGGTCCAACTTTAACTGTAGATCAAACATCTGGTGAGACTCATCGTCGTCACCATGTGACTGCAGATGGTTACTACAAAGGCGTTCAAGTAATTTCTAAATAAGAGATTACTTATATGCTGAAAGATCTAACCATAGCGTTAGATATGATGGGGGGCGATTACGGCCCCCGTTCATCTATTCCTGCTGCCGTTTGTGCAGTAAATGCTCATGCCAATTTAACTCTCATTTTATGTGGCAATGAACATGCTATATCTAAAGAACTCGAATCCCTCGATTCTCTACCTCATCCTAGACTCATAATTCGTCACTGTAGTGAAATAGTCACCAATGCCTGTGAACCTGCAATTGCTGTGCGTTCAAAAAAAGATTCATCTATGCGTGTTGCCCTAGATTTAGTTAAATCGGGCGAGGCTCAAGCATGTGTTAGCTCAGGTAATACCGGCGCTCTATTTTTTATGGCTCACTATGTATTAAAAATGCTGCCAGGTGTTAAACGTGCCGCACTCATTTCATCTGTTCCTACAGAGCTTAAAAACCCAGTATATTTACTCGACTTAGGTGCTAATGTGCATTGTGATGCGCAAATGCTCTATCAGTTTGGCATTATGGGCTCTATTGTTGCTGGACAAGCACTTGGTTTGGATAATCCTCGCGTTAGTCTATTAAATATTGGCGCTGAGGACATTAAAGGCCACGACGACATTAAACAAGCTGCACAATTAATGCAGCAAAGCCCACATATAAATTATATTGGTTACAGCGAAGGAAGTGATATTTTTTCGGGTAAGGCTGATGTCATAGTATGCGAAGGATTTGTGGGTAACGTGGCACTTAAAACATGTGAAGGCATTGCCAAGCTTATTATGAATAAGTTTACAACCGCGCTCGAAAAGCACCTTTTATATAAATGTATGGCGTTTATATTGCGCCCAATAATAAAAAAACTCTATAAAAGGGTGAACCCCGACCAGTATAACGGTGCTTCTCTGGTAGGATTGCGCGGTATTGTCGTTAAAAGTCATGGAAATGCGTCAGCTAAAGCATTTCAAGCAGCAATTGATGAAGCGGTAAAAGAGGTTGAACGTCAACTTCCTGATAAAATAGCCGCTATTTTCGAAAAAACACATTCTAAAGACACGGCGGTTAATCAATAATTGATGTGCCGTGTATTTCATTATTTATTTGTTTAATTAAAAAGAGCAAAGTATGGCACAAAAAATTGCACTTCTATTCCCAGGTCAAGGCTCGCAAAGCGTTGGTATGTTACAAGAACTACTAGAGAGTTCTGACATTGTTAAAGCAACATTTGCAGAAGCGTCAAATGCACTGGGTTACGACTTAGCAGAGCTAGTTCTTAATGGCCCAGAAGAAAAATTAAATCAAACCCACCGCACACAACCTGCATTACTAACTGCAAGTGTTGCTATTTACCGTGATTGGTTAGCAGCTAACCCTGATGCAGACGTTATTATGGCGGGTCACAGCTTAGGTGAATACTCAGCGTTAGTATGTAGCGATGTATTAAGTTTGAGCGAAGCCGTAAAGCTTGTTGAAAACCGTGGTTTATACATGCAAGAAGCCGTGCCAGCAGGCGTAGGTTCAATGGCTGCTATTATTGGCTTAGGCGATGAAGAAATTAAAGCGGCTTGTGCTGCCTCAGCGCAAGGTGAGGTTGTATCTCCAGTTAACTACAACTCTCCTGGTCAAGTTGTTATCGCAGGCCATAAAGCGGCAGTAGATAGAGCATCGCAAGCATGTAAAGATGCCGGTGCTAAACGTGCATTACCACTTTCTGTTAGCGTACCTTCACATTGTGAGTTAATGAAGCCAGCAGCTGACAAGCTAGCAGCAGACTTAGCCGCTTTAACATTTAATACACCTAAGTGTGATGTAATTAATAATGTTGATGTAAAAGCTGAAACGTCAGCTGATGCAATTAAAGACGCACTAGTACGTCAGCTATACAGCCCAGTTCGCTGGACAGAAACAGTACAAGCCTTGGTTGCGCAAGATGTAACACAAAGCTACGAATTTGGTCCTGGTAAAGTATTAACAGGACTTGCTAAACGAATTGATAAAGCAATGATCTGTGGCTCAGTAAACGACGCCGCTTCAATTGATGCAGCTAAATAAGAGTATATAAAATGTCTAATTTATTTTCATTAGAGGGCAAAATTGTCCTAATTACTGGCGCCAGCCGTGGTATTGGTAAAGCAATTGCAAACACATTAGTTGCACAAGGTGCAAAAGTTGCAGGTACTGCGACAAGTGAGTCAGGCGCTGCTAAAATCAGTGAATACCTAGGTGACAATGGTAAAGGTTATGCATTAAACGTAACCGATCCTGCATCTATTGAAGCAACACTTGCTGCAATAAAAGCTGATTTAGGCGATATTGACGTACTTGTAAATAACGCAGGTATTACACGCGATAACTTATTAATGCGTATGAAAGAAACTGAGTGGGACGATATTATCGACACTAATTTAAGCTCAGTTTTCCGTTTATCTAAAGCGGTACTTCGTCCAATGATGAAGAAAAAGAAAGGCCGTATTATTAACATTGGCTCAGTAGTGGGTACTATGGGTAATGCAGGTCAAGCTAATTATGCAGCGGCTAAAGCAGGTGTAATTGGTTTTTCTAAGTCACTTGCGCGCGAAGTTGCATCACGTGGTATTACAGTTAACGTAATCGCTCCTGGTTTTATTCAAACAGACATGACTGATAATTTAACTGATGAGCAAAAAGCTGCAACACTTGCAAATGTTCCAGCAGGGCGTTTAGGCCAACCAGACGAAATTGCTGCTGCAGTATGTTATTTAGCATCTGACGCGGCTGCGTATGTATCAGGCGAAACTTTGCATGTAAATGGCGCGATGTACATGGTTTAATCGCCATTGTATCTAGATTGCTACTTGATAAAGTTAAGTAAGTTACCTCAAAAACATTGAATTATTTGTGAACTTGCTTTAAACATACTTGAAATCGCTGCGAAAATAAGCGATAAAAGACAAAACACACACTCAGAGGTTTGACCAGACAATTATTTATGGTCAAATCATTGAATCAGAGAATTATGCGGCGTAAACTACGCCGCAATCTGAAAATAACGCATTGGCGTTTTTAATAAAGGAAAGAAGAATGAGCGATATCCAAGAACGCGTAAAGAAAATTATCATTGAACAACTAGGTGTTAAAGAAGAAGAAGTTAAAAATGAATCTTCTTTCGTAGATGACCTAGGTGCAGATTCTCTTGATACTGTTGAACTAGTAATGGCTCTTGAAGAAGAGTTTGATACTGAGATCCCAGATGAAGAAGCTGAGAAGATCACTACAGTACAAACTGCTATCGATTACGTTACAGCACACGCTGAGTAATTAATCGCACGTTAAAGGCAGCATCCGCTGCCTTTAATTTTTTATATCCAAACCACCTCAAAGTTCGTGATTCAAAACTTAAATCTCTATGCTCAATTTTAGTTAAAAATTAATTTTGATTGTGTTATGCGTTTTTAATCTATTTTGGGACTAGCACTTTGAGGTAGCTTGGGTATGATCATCCCCTTGTAAAATATCCCTTATTGGAGGCAAACCGTGGCTAAACGTCGAGTCGTCGTAACTGGCTTAGGAATGTTGACGCCGCTAGGTAATGATGTTCAATCAACCTGGCAAGGCTTATTAGATGGTAAAAGTGGCATTCAAACAATAACGCACTTTGATACATCAAAATTTGGTACTAAATTCGCTGGTTTAATAAATGATTTTGATGCAACTGCATACATGTCAGCGAAGGATACTAAAAAAATGGACTTGTTTATTCAGTACGGCATTGCAGCGGGTGTTCAAGCCTTTAAAGATTCAGGCCTTGAAATCACTGAGCAAAACGCAGCACGCATTGGTGTAGCTGTAGGTTCAGGTATTGGTGGGCTTACGTTAATTGAAGAAAACCACATTAAGCTATTAAATAGTGGTCCGCGCAAGTTATCGCCATTTTATGTGCCGTCTACCATTATTAATATGATCTCAGGTCATTTATCAATGATGCATGGACTTCGTGGTCCAAATATTTCAATTGTAACTGCCTGTACTACTGGTTTGCATAATATTGGCCATGCAGCGCGCATGATTGCCTACGGTGATGCAGATGCAATGGTTGCTGGCGGTGCAGAAAAAGCGTGTACCCCAATTGGTATGGGTGGCTTTAATGCTGCACGTGCACTTTCAACACGTAACGACGATCCACAAGCGGCTTCTCGCCCTTGGGATAAAGACCGCGATGGCTTTGTGCTTTCTGATGGTGCAGGTGTTGTTGTAGTTGAAGAGTACGAACATGCTAAAGCACGTGGTGCTAAAATTTATGCTGAGCTAGTAGGCTTTGGTATGAGTGGCGATGCGTACCATATGACATCACCACCAGAGGATGGTGCGGGTGCTGCCCTTGCAATGCAAAACGCACTAAACGATGCGCAAGTAAACGCTGAGCAAATTGGTTACATTAACGCACACGGCACATCTACAAATGCAGGCGATAAAGCAGAAACTGCCGCTGTTAAGTCAATTTTTGGTAATGCAGCTAAAGATGTAATGGTAGGCTCGTCTAAATCGATGATGGGTCACTTGTTAGGTGCTGCAGGTTCGGTTGAATCGATTATTTCGATTTTATCGCTGACAGATCAAAAAGTGTCGCCAACTATCAACCTTGATAACCCAGACGAAGGGTGCGACTTAGATTATATTGCACACACTGCACGTGATGCAAAGTTAGACTTTGCACTGTGTAACTCGTTCGGTTTTGGTGGTACTAATGGCTCGTTGCTATTTAAAAAGGTATAATCTTTTTTAACAACGAATCAAATTATAAGAGCTCAGTTGTTTAACTGGGCTTTTTTTATATGCCAAACAAAATGCAAACAATAATAGCAGCAGATCAAAACAGCACTTTAAGCACGCGTGACAGGGGCTTAAATTATGGTGATGGCTTTTTTACAACCGCTAAGGTTGTTGATGGGCAAGTACAGTATTGGGCTCATCATAAAGCGCGTTTGATTGAATGCGCACAGCGTTTGGGTTTTCCTGAGTTAGACTTTAATAGCCTTGAAAATCAAATTGCTTTGCATATAAACGCTGCACCACTAAACGTGCTTAAAATACTTGTAACGCGAGGCGAAGGCGGACGTGGTTATGGGCTGCCAAGTGAGTGTAATGTCACTATTTTATTGAGTGTGTTGGACTACCCTAGTAATTACGAAGCGCTTACTAAAAAAGGTGTAAATCTCGAAATAAGCCCGATTAAATTAGCAGCACAGCCATATTTAGCGGGCCTTAAAACATTAAACCGACTTGAACAAGTGCTAATTAAAAAAGCGATGCAAACGCAAAACTGCGACGATGTGTTAGTGCTTGATTACAATAACAATGTAATTGAAGCTTCTGCAGCTAATATTTTTGCGATTAAAAATAAGCGTGTGTTTACGCCATTGCTTGATGAGTGCGGAATAAAGGGCGTTTATCTACAATCGTTATGTGATAAATTGCCTGTTGAATTTAAACGCGTGAAAGTAGAAGATTTAATCCAAGCAGACGCCGTATTTGTGTGTAATAGCTTAATGGGAGCAGTACCTGTTAAAAGTATTGAGCAACAGATATTTAATACAGACGACAGCCACGCATTACTAACTAAATTATTAGCCAAGGAGGCTGAGTGTTAAAAGTTATTTTATCGGTACTTTTTTTAGCTGTTATAACCACTGCTATTGGTTACCAGCAATTACAAGCAACAATAAATAGCCCGCTAAAAGTAACTGAAAACACACAATTTGAAGTTAAGCATGGCACTGGCTTTAATAAGCTCTGTCAACAGTGGCAAGCTAATAACTGGGTGGAAGGCTGCTGGCGTTATCAAGTAATTGCCAAATTAGATCCCACACTTACCGACTTAAAAGCGGGCCTTTACGAGCTAACAGCCGATAGCGTTATCAACAACGTAAAAAAAATTAATCAAGGCCAGCAAATCAACTTTAGTTTTACCATAATTGAAGGGCAAAACTTACGTGAAGTACTAAGTGCTATTAAAAAAGCCGATAATTTACAAAACGATTTAAAAAGTGATGAGCTAAGTACACAAATACTGGACAATAATACGCACTTAGAAGGCTGGTTATTTCCCGACACTTACCATTATCATAATAACGATACTGCAAGTAGTGTATTAAAACGTGCAGCGCAAAAAATGCAGCAAACGTTAGACGATGCATGGCAGCAACGCGCTGTTAATCTACCTTACAAAACAGCATACGAAGCACTTATAATGGCTTCAATTATTGAAAAAGAAACAGGCCTTGCCAGCGAGCGTCCGTTAATTGCATCAGCGTTTGTTAATCGATTAAACACCAATATGCGCCTGCAAACCGATCCAACCGTAATATATGGGCTAGGTGCTGATTTTGATGGCGATATTAAACGCAAAGATTTACGCGATTATACGCCTTACAATACGTACCGTATTAATGGTTTACCACCAACACCGATTGCAATGCCATCAAAAGCCGCTATTTTAGCTGCAGTTAATCCGCCACAAAGTGAATACGTTTACTTTGTATCAAAAGGCGATGGTAGCCACCAATTTTCAACCACGTTAAAGCAGCATAACGCGGCAGTTAAAACGTATATATTAAATAAAAAGAATTAATATTTTATGAAATCAAAATTTATAGTAATAGAAGGGCTAGAAGGCGCAGGTAAATCAACCGCGATTTCGTTATGCCAAGACTTTTTAAACAAACAAAAAATAGACTTCATTAACGTCCGCGAACCTGGCGGCACGCCATTGGCTGAATCGCTTCGTACGCTTGTAAAAGCAGAGCACGAAGAAGAAATTGCCTTTGAAACCGAGTTGCTTATTATGTACGCAGCACGCTCGCAGTTAATGCACAATGTTATTACCCCAGCGCTTGATAAAGGCCAGTGGGTACTTGCCGATCGTCATGATTTATCGTCTCAGGCGTATCAAGGTGGCGGGCGTGGTATTAGCTCAAATACATTAGCTTCACTTTCGTCAATGGTATTAAAGGGCTTAAAGCCTGATTTAACTATTTACCTTGATATTGATCCAGTGATAGGCCTTGAACGTGCAAAAGGACGTGGTGAGCTTGACCGTATTGAACAAGAAGCCATTGAGTTTTTTCAGCGTACACGTATGCGTTATGTTGAACTTGCTAATGACGACAACACAATTAAAACGGTCGATGCAAACCAAAGTATTGATAAAGTACATCGCGATATAACCAATGTACTGCATTCATTTTTTGAAGGCCTAAAATAATATGCCATTGCCGTGGCTACATGATACCCAAGCACGTTTAGCGCAAAGTTATCGTGCAGAGCGTTTTCATCATGCGCAATTATTTTGTGGGCCTGTTGGCGTAGGTAAGTTTGAGTTAAGTGATGAGCTTGGTAATGCTTTGTTATGCCAAAATATAGCTAAGCAGGTAGCTGCGCAAAACAGTATGCTAAAACCTTGCGGACACTGTAAAAGCTGCTTACTTACTCTTGCGGGTACTCATCCCGACAAGCGCTTAACGCAAGTTGATGGGCAAAGCATAGGCGTAGATGATATACGCGGCATTAGTGATTTTATGAACCACTCAGCAGCGCAAAATGGCAATAAAGTCGCGATAATCGAAAATTGCGAAAAAATGACCACAGCAGCAGCTAACGCATTATTAAAAACACTTGAAGAGCCAACTAATAGCCGCTTTTTAATATTAACTACAAGTCAACCAGCACAGCTCCCTGCAACTATTTTAAGTCGATGCGCTAAAAGTGACGTAAAAATAACAAATACAGCACTTGCTCAGCAATGGCTAGAAACATTAGATATTCCTAACTATAGTTGGCTAGCACTTTTTTATAACCAACCGCTGCAAGTAAAGCATTGGCAACAGCAAGACCAGCTAAAAAATATTGATACACTTTATAAGTTTGCAACTGAGTTTAAACAAAGCCATAATTTCAAAGCGTTAGTCGATATAATAAATAAACAGCCTGAACTTGTTCGCATATTTACTTTGTTTTTAAGCGTGCAACTAAAGCAGCAATTACTGCAAGGTATGAGTTTTGACGCTTATCAAAGTGCGCAAAATGCATTAGGCGAGTTTTTACAAAATAACACACAAGTACTTGGCCTTAATTTACCGCTTGCTGTATCACGATTAGCATACACATTGCGAAATTCTTAAAAGGATTAATCATGCAAGAACTACTAGTAGACATAGACGATTTAGACGAGTTATACCGTTGTTATATGCCTTACTTAAAAAAAGGTGGCTTATTTGTACGCACTAATATGCGTTACGAAGCAGGGCATTCATTAGCGCTTAGAGTTACCTTGCCCGATGCCTTAGAAGATGATGTAGTAACAGGTAAAGTGTCGTGGATCACGCCACAAGGGGCACAAAGCTCTAACCCTCCAGGTATTGGTATTAGCTTTTTAGACGATAAAACAAACCTAAACGCTAAAATCGAAAAGCTACTTGGGACTATGTTAAACTCAGGCGATCAAACATATACCATGTAGTTATAGGGTCGGTTTTTCATTGAGATTAACGCCGCCCTATATTGGGTTCTTTTAATTTCTAACATAATAAATTAAACGAACAAATTTAAACCCTGAACATAATACAGGCCTTATAGTGATTGTAGATTCTCATTGCCATTTAGATCGTCTTGATTTTGATAAATTAGACTTAAACCTTGACCAAGTTCTTGATAAAGCGCGTGAAAAGCAAATAGAGCACTTTTTATGTGTAAGCGTAACGCTTGATCAGTTTCCAAGCATGCTCGATAAAATTAAGCACTACGACGATGTTTCAGCCTCATGCGGTGTACATCCACTTGATCAAAAAGACGCCCTTAATAAACAGCAACTAATCGACTTAGCCTCACACGAAAAAGTCGTCGCTATTGGCGAAACGGGCCTTGATTACTACTATTCAAAAGATACTCACGCAGTGCAGCAAGCAAGTTTTGTTGGACATATTGAAGTAGCTAACGAATTACAAAAACCGTTAATTATTCATACTCGTGATGCTCGCGCCGACACCATTAATTTAATGCGTGAGCACAAGGCCGAAAACTGCGGTGGTGTACTACATTGTTTTACTGAAGACTGGGATATGGCTAAAAAAGCGATAGACATGGGTTTTTATATTTCTATTTCGGGCATTGTGACCTTTAAAAATGCTATTGAGCTAAAAGAAGTAGTAAAACAAATACCGCTAGATAGATTACTAATAGAAACCGACTCGCCTTATTTAGCACCGGTACCGTATCGTGGGCAAACAAATCAGCCAGCGTACGTAGAAGATGTTGCTTATTACATTAGCGAGCTTAAAGGCATTAGCTTTAATGAACTGGCTAAAGCCACTACCGAGAACTTTTATTCTTTATTTAAATTAGCAGCTAAAGGCTAAATACATGATTTCTCACACGGCAAACCTTCCTATTTTACTAATGGGGCCAATGGTGCGCCGTGCAGATCAAACTGGAGTCTGCATTCAGTTTGCTACCTCCAAGCCTGCAAATTGCCAAATTACACTTATAAATCATGAATGTTATAGCGATCAACACACTGTTTCTTTAGGCGAACATTTATACCTGCATTTCGTCATTATAAAGCCAATAGACAACAAACTCCCTGTCGATAGCTTATTAAGCTATAAGCTTGTAATTGACGATACAGCAATGGATTTATCGCCTTGGTGCTATAGCAATCAAACAACGCCTGCATTTGTAATCCCTAATAAACTCAGCGATATTTTGCATGGCTCGTGCCGTAATGCACATCATCCAGCAAAAGACAGCTTAGTGTCTGCAAGTCACTGGCAAAATACTCAGCGCGGTAATAATAACCAAGGCGCACAGTTATTATTACTGAGCGGTGATCAGGTTTATGCCGATGATGTAGCAGGGCCCATGTTATTAGCTATTCATCAGTTAATTAAAGCGTTAGGTATCTATAAAGAGCAACCACTTGCCATTGAGCTACCCGCCGACATAAATGAGCAACTTTATAATCGCCATTTGTTCTTACCAAAAACGCCGTGGCAAAAACGCTCAAAGTTAGGTATAGGTTATTGGCTAAAAAAAGACGAACCTCACTTTTCAAGTGTTAAAGCGTATAACCACCTCATCCATTTTGAAGAATATATAGCACTTTATTTATTAAATTTTAGTGCTGCTGCTTGGCAATGCGTCGATATACAAAAAACAACGTATTTAGGTCAAAGCGAGCAAAACAAAACTATTTTTAACGCTGAAAAAACAGCATTGATTGATTATGCAAAAGGCTTAAGTGAAGTAGAGCGGTTGTTTGCCAATGTATCGACGCTAATGATGTTTGACGATCACGATGTAACCGATGATTGGAACCTCACCGCTGGGTGGGAGCAAGCTATAAATGAAAACCCAAGTAGTAAACGAATCATTAATAACGGTTTAATTAGTTATTGGCTTTTTCAGGGAATGGGGAACGATGCACTAAATAAAACAGGCGAGCTACTGACACCTTTTAAGCAAAGCCGTACTGCTAATAATTTATGGCAGTTTAAAGCATTTGATAAACCATTAAACGACTTTAGCTTTTGGCATTACGAACTTACTACAATACCCAAAGTAGTGGTGCTTGATACGCGCACGCATCGCTGGCGAAATGAGCAAAACTTTAATGAGCCGTCAGGTCTACTTGATTGGGAACGCCTCACAGAGCTTGAGGAAAGCCTATTAAGCCACGACCAAGTTATTATTGTATCGCCAGCTCCTGTATTTGGTGTTAAATCAATAGAAGCCATTCAAGCCATGTTTAACATATGTGGCCAACCACTCATGGTAGACGTAGAAAACTGGATGGCGCACGAAGGTTCAGCCAAAAAGCTACTCGATACTTTTAGACGAACCGACACCCCAAACGAAACCCTTATTTTATCGGGAGACGTGCATTACTCATTTTGCTTTTCGGTGCAAAAGCGTTTTGGCGATCATCCCAATCGAATTTGGCAACTTACCGCCAGCGGTATTAAAAACGAGTTTCCGCGTAAGTTAATAAACATACTCGATAAACTAGATTCAATTCTATACGGCCCAAAAAGTCCCTTAAACTTTTTTACCAAACGCTGGCATATGGAAGTAGATAAGCATCAAACCATAGGTGAAGGGCAAAAATACTTAGTAAGCGACTCAGCTATTAGTTTAATAATACTAGAACAAGGAAATTTAGCCCGCTACCAGCTTATACACGGCGATGGTCATTTAACTGAGTTTGATTTAGAAGAACAGTAATTTTTAATCAATAATTAAAGGCCTATTTGCACAAAGAGAAGCGAAAGAGGAGTTAATGAGAAGACACAATGCCAATCAGAATACAGTTTAGGTGTTTATTTTCTTCTCTAAAAGCGCATCGCCTCATAACCTCTTTGTGAATAAATTACTAATTACGGAGTAAGGTTGTTAAGAAAGCAACGCTTAATTTATTTAAAAACCAGCTAAAAACCTATTTGCACAAAGAGAAGCGAAAGAGGAGTAAATGAGAAGACATAATGCCAATCAGGATATATTATCGGTTTTATTTCTTCTCTAAAAGCGCAGCGCCTCATACCCTCTTAGTGAATAAATTACTTACACGGGGTAAGGTTGTTACGAAAGCAACGCTTAATTTATTTAAAAATCAGCTAAAAATCTATTTGCACAAAGAGAAGCGAAAGAGGAGTAAATGAGAAGACACAATGCCAATCAGAATACAGTTTCGGTGTTTATTTTCTTCTCTAAAAGCGCAGCGCCTCATAATCTCTTTGTGAATAAATCGCTTAAAAATTTAATGTACAGTTACTTATAGCCCTTTGGATAACGACTTAAAACCTAAGTAAATAATTTTTATGAATTAAAGCGCTTTATGCCATCGACTAGCTTTAGAACATTGAAGTTTATTAGTAAACCAGTACTTATTTCTGAAAGTTTCATATAAGTTATTAATTGTGCAGAGTGAATTGGAAGAAGCTTATCAACCGCCTTTAGTTCAATTATTAATTTATTAGGCAATAAAATATCTAACCGGTAACCTGTATTTATATATTGATCTTTATAATATATCGGTAGCTCAACTTGGTTTTTAGCAGATAAGCCAATTTTACTTAATTCATATATTAAGCAAGCTTCGTAACTTGATTCTAATAAGCCAGACCCTAAATTCCTGTGTACT